>NZ_LWGA01001285.1:0-27049 GCF_001635235.1 Oleiphilus sp. HI0117
AAGTTGCCCAGCTTAGCTGTACGTTCTTCCAGATTAAAATTGATAGGGCTAAGCGACACTGAATCGAGTGTAAATAAGCTCTCTGTATCTTGAGTCTCAGCCAAGGCAATCTGAGAAAGCGACACCGAGCCAGTTTCGATCAGCAGGTGTGATCTCTGGTCACTAAATTCAGTATCGTAGCTGCCTTCTAGTGAAATCAGTGCGTTATTAAGTGAGTAGGGAGAGAAAGGTTTGACGTAATGCCAGAAGCTTGAAGAGCGAAGATTGCTCAAGGCCAAAGAGCCTTTAGAAGAAAAAGGGGCAATGCCAATTTGTCCCTTCCATGAAAGCTCTTGACCCTGGCCTAGTGAGAGGTTTAGTGAGTAGTTGCCACCATCATTATGGTCTGTCGAGAAGTCCTTTAATGCGAGATTGAGAGGCTCAAGCTTTAGCCTAAAGGTTTCATCGCTAGAGCGATCGGTAAAGTTGACCTGTCCATGAGAGATAGAGATCAGGCCGAAAAAGAAGGCTAAAGGCTCTGAGTTATCGACTTCCTCTGGCGCTGCCTCGCTGTCAGCTTTTACAAAGTCACGCTGGAAATTTAACAGACCTTGCTCGTCAAGCTGAGCATTGATACTAGGCCTCGTCAAACTGACTTCATCAAAAGCTATGCGCCCCCCCAATGAACCGAGGGCGCTAAAGTTGACGTAGAATCGATCAAAGCTGACGCTATCTTGCTGGAACTCATCCTTAGCTTGGAAACCGTGAACGGCTAGAGATAGTGCGTAAGGGTTGAAAACAACTGATTCGATTTGCGTATCCCAGGCTGCAATATCCTTAAGGGAGTTGATGGCCTGCTGCTTAACAATATAAGGTACAGCAAACCAGCCGAATACACTGTAGATTAAAAAGAAAAGAATGAGCCAGAACTTCTTGGATTTGAAATTAAGGATGGTCGACACAGTGTAACCCTCTAGAGTGGCTATTTTAGAACAGAACCTTGAACCGCGAAGCTGACATTATAAAACGAGCTGAGCAATAAAGAACTAAAAAGGAACTAAAAAATGACCGAAAACTGCTCACAAGAGAAACGTTGCCCCTGGTGCGGTAATGACCCTTTATATCAGCAATATCATGATGAAATTTGGGGTAAGCCAAGGTGGGGTAGCCAGGATCTATTTGCCAAACTTTGCCTTGATGGCCAACAAGCGGGTTTGAGCTGGATTACGATTTTACGAAAAGAAAAAAGCTATTACGAAGCATATGATAATTTCGATCCTAAGCGTATTGCAGAATATGACCAGACGAAGATAGATGAATTACTGCTTAATTCAGGTGTGATTCGAAATAAGCTTAAGGTGAACTCTATTATTAAAAATGCACGCGAATTTCTCGAGATTGAAAAGAATGAGGGTGACTTTTCAAAGTACCTTTGGTCATTTGTTGGCGCTAAGCCGATAGTTAACAGCTGGCGGACGATGGCAGATGTACCGGCTGTAACGCCAGAGTCCGAAGCAATGTCGAAAGATTTGAAAAAGCGCGGCTTTACCTTTGTCGGTCCGACTATTTGCTATGCCTTTATGCAGGCTGTGGGGATGGTTAATGACCACCTGGTGACATGCCCAGAGTGGTCAAAAGTGAGCTAAAAGCTGAGTGAAGTTTAGCCCTTCTGATTCACCATCCATACTGCGGCTTCAACTCGAGAATTCAAACCTAGTTTTTTCAGGACATGTTTGACGTGAACCTTCACGGTTCCGTCAGAGATATCGAGTTCACGGGCAATAAGCTTGTTGCTCATACCTTTGGCTATGAGTTTCAGGATCTCGTGTTCCCGGCTGGTTAGTTTGGCTAATAAGTTCGATTTCTTATCGTTGCCGCCTCGTATTGCTCCGGCCAGAACATGTGTTAGCTTCTCACTGATCACCATTTTACCAAGCGCGGCTTCTTTTAGCTTTTCCAGTATTTGCTCAGGGTCCATATCTTTAAGCAGGTAGCCGTCGGCACCATAAGTAATAGCGCAAACAACGTCTTCATCACTATCGCTTACGGTTAGCATGATGATACGGGAGGTGATCTCGGCATTTCGCATGGCTCTAAGTGTTTCCAAACCATCCATACCTTGCATATTCAGATCTAACACGATTAGGTCGGGCTCGTGCTCTTTAGCAAGCTCTAGGGCGCTATGCCCATCACTTGCTTCACCAATGACTTCTAGCTCATCTTCGAATTCAATCAGCTGGGTTAGTCCTTTTCTTAATAAAGGGTGGTCATCAACTAATAATATGGTGGCGGGGATCTGGCTCATGAGTGCTTCAACCTTTATGCGGCGCTTAGTTTCTGGTTTAAGAATCTTATCTAGTCGCAACTCTGTCTTAGAACGCGCCATTTGGCAAGAACCCTGGTTCTCAAAATTGACGTGAATCATGTTCGACAGGCTTTACTCGTGGAGGCTTAGAGAGAGTAGGCACCGAAATGTACCTACTTCTGGTCGCATGTGTTGTACCCCTTGTTTTACGCAGCGTAGCGACAATGCAGGTGCTGGCAAGGGTACTACCCAGTAGTAGGTATTGGGGGGTAAGTAAAGGGTGAAGAAATGCCTACTCCCTTGAGTCGATTGTTCTTGTTTATAGGCTTGCGCATGATGAACGTGACTTAGCATTATTTATAACATTGGGAGAAATTCTATGTCGGATATTCAAAAATGGGATCCGGAGGACGAGCAGTTCTGGGAATCCACCGGTAAGAAAATAGCCAACCGAAATTTGTGGATTTCTATCCCGAGTTTGCTTTGCGGCTTCGCGGTTTGGTTGTATTGGGGCATCATCACGGTTCAAATGTTGAACTTGGGCTTCCCCTATGAAAAATCACAACTATTTACTTTAATGGCGATTGCCGGTTTGACGGGTGCAACGCTACGAATACCCAGCACCTTCTTTATCCGTTTGGCGGGTGGCCGAAATACAATCTTCTTTACCACAGCATTACTCATGCTACCTGCAGCCGGTACAGGTATCGCGCTGTCTAACCCTGAAACACCTTTCTGGGTTTTCCAGGCACTAGCGCTTCTATCTGGCTTTGGTGGTGGTAACTTCTCATCTTCAATGTCAAACATCAGTTTCTTCTTTCCTAAGAAGCAGCAGGGCTTGGCGCTAGGTTTGAATGCGGGTCTGGGTAACTTTGGTGTTACTACGATGCAGATTCTGGTTCCATTGGCGATGACTGTTGGCATGTTCGGCGCACTAGGCGGCGAGTCAATGACGCTAGTTAATACTTCAGGTACCTTGATCGGTAAGATTCCTGCAGGTACTGAAGCATGGATTCAAAATGCAGGCTTCGTGTGGTTGCTCTTCCTGATTCCTCTCGCACTTGCTGGCTGGTTCGGTATGAATAACTTGCGTGAAGACCACATTTCGCCAAGTATTCCTGGCCCTGTTGGTTCTTTCGGCTTAATTTCAATGATGTTGCTGGTTGGCTTTGCTTGTGCAATCTTCGGCCTATGGTTGATGCTTCCTGAGAAAGTGGGTGGTTCAGGTTTTGGTGTAAGTAAGTGGATCGTATTACCTATTGTTATCGCAGCGACAGTATTTGCTTTGAAAGCGATTCCAGGTCAGATCGGTGAGAGCTTAACGCGTCAGTACAAAATCTTTGATAACAAGCATACTTGGGCAATGACAGTTATTTATACAATGACTTTTGGTTCATTCATTGGTTTTGCAGCATCTTTCCCGCTAACGATTAAAGTTGTATTTGGTTTCCAGCACGTGATGGTTGATGGTGTGATGACACACAACACGGCTAACCCTAATGGGCCAAGTGCTTTAATGTACGCCTGGATGGGGCCTTTCATCGGTGCTTTGATTCGCCCAGTTGGTGGTTGGATCTCTGATAAAGTAGGTGGTGCTTTAGTTACTCAGATTTGTGCGGTAATTATGGTGGCATGTGCAATTGGTGTGGCTTACTTCATGAAAGCCGCTTACCAGTCAGCAACACCTGAAGAATTCTTCGTACCATTCTTTGTATTGTTCTTAGTCTTGTTTGCTGCAACAGGTATTGGTAACGGTTCTACTTTCCGTACCATCTCTCAGGTATTCAATAAAGAGCAAGCAGGTCCGGTATTGGGTTGGACTGCAGCGGTGGCAGCATACGGTGCATTCATTATGCCTAAAGTATTGGGTGAGCAAATCAAGGCGACGACTCCTGAGTACGCGCTATATGGCTTCGCAACGTTCTACGCCGTATGTATCGTTCTTAACTGGTGGTTCTACCTACGTAAGAGCTGCGAGCACTATAATCCATAACGACAATCCATAAGTTGTAAGTTATGGCTTAAAATAAAAAACCGCGCAACTAGCGCGGTTTTTTATGTTTACTGGTTAATAAATGGCCAATAATTGGCTTGCTAAGCAGGTGTTAATATCAGCATAATATGCATGCTAAAAAACAAATATAACATCAGCCTGGTAATCATACTGTTATGCAAGCTTCTTGCTTTTCGCCGATGAGTGGTGAACTGAAATTATTAGTGATAGAGGACCATCCAGTCTACCTGGAAGGGCTTTCATTTGTGCTTAAGCGTTTGAGCGAAGAGGTTGTGATCGAATGTGCTCATGGCGTGATAGAGGCTCAAAATCACCTTGGACAAAATCAGGGTTATGACCTGATATTGCTCGACTTATGCTTACCTGATGAGGGGGGGCTGTCTATTCTTCGATACCTGTCTGAGCAGAAAATATTCATCCCGGCAATTATTTTGTCAGCTTCCGAGGAACTCAGGGATGTTCAGCGAGCCCTTAAGGCTGGGGCTAGTGGTTTTATTAGTAAAGCCAGCAGCAGTGAAGTGATCCTTAATCAGATAAAAAAAGTCATGGAAGGCGAGAATTGCCTGCCAGACTTTTATCAGTCACAACAAGTTGCTGAATTACCAGAGTTAACACCTCGGCAAAAGGAAGTTTTACAGTTAGTGTGTGAAGGCTTACCAAACAAGAAAATCTGCCAGCGCCTGCATTTGACCGAGCATACGATCAAGAGCCATATGAAGACCTTATTTAGCGAGCTAAACGTACATAACCGCACTGAATGTGCTCGGGTAGCAGTTGATTTGGGCTTGTTAGAATAATTGCTTAGCGGCCATTCATTGTAGCGGCTTAAAAATTAGCCTCAAATAGGCTAATTCTTTGCCTGTAAGTAGTGCTGAATCATTAGCTTTAATTTGGCGGGAGCTAATGGTTTAAAGGCGATTCCGGTAATATTTAGATCCTGTTCAACAAAACTCTGACTGACTTCTTCGCTGACTTCTTGCTGAGTGTCGGCTGTGATTAAAATTGCGGGCGTGGCGGTCGCTGCTCTTTTTCTCATCTCTAGTATCAGTTCAATGCCATTTTGTGGATAAGCAGGAAAGCGATAGTCGCAGATAATAAGGTCGAAAATTTCTGACTCGCTGCAGCTTAACGCATCGTAAGGGTTCTTAACTGCGGCGACGGAGTAGCCCCAATTGGCTAACAGTATTTGGCATGAATCCAGGACACTTTGGTCGTCATCGATTAGGAGAATGCGCTTATCAGGGCTGGGGCGTGGCACTTGTGCTGGTGCATTGTTAATCGGTTTCTCGAGAGAATAGGCTTGCGCCAGCTCTAGCCAAAAGCATGCGCCCTTATGTTTTCCTGCTCTGACGCCGTATTTGACTTCTAATAGCTCACTTAGCTGTTTGACAATCGCAAGCCCTAAGCCCATACCTTGCTTGTCAGATTGATCCGTTTGATGAAACTCGTCGAAGATACTTTCCATTTCTTCTTCAGGAATTCCTTTGCCATTGTCTTCCACTTCCAAGAAGATAGTTTTGCCTTCTTTGTACCAATTGACTTTTACTCCGGTTGCATCGGCATGCTTAAATGCATTTTCGCAAAGGTTTCGAAATATTCTCTCGACTAAGATTGGGTCACTTTTTACAATACAAGGTGAGGGGCCTTCGGTGCGAATCGTCATACCAAGCTCTTCCGCACGAATGTTTTGCTCGGGAATTAGTGAGCCGATCAAACTTGAAAGATCAAAGTTTGTATTCTTTGCTTCAACAATGCCGGCATTTAACCTTGAGATATTGAGTAAAGAGCTAAGTAACTGGCTTAGTTGATTAATGGCGAGCTTAAGTTTTTGTGTTAAGGCTAAAGAATCTCCCTTGGGAAGCTGGTTTTCTAAGGTCTCAATAAGTAAGTTCATAGCGTGTAGAGGCTGTCTCAAGTCATGACTGGCGGTGGCTAACAGCCTCGTACGTGAGGATATTTCTTGCTGGTCTCTAGACTTTGCAAGTTCAACCAGCTTCTTATTGAGAAAGAGGCTACGCCGTGATCGTTCTTGCATGTAGCTGCCAATCGCCCCCATAAAATTGAGTGTAATAATAAACGCAGCATTTGAGCTGATAATATGGCTGGGAGAGTTCAGATTGAGCTCAAGGGTAAAATAGCCCAGCGATACGATCACTCCACCTAATGTGGCCAAAGTATACGGCGAGCCCATTAGGAAATAGCCAAAAACCAAGAGCAGCAACACACCGTCGTAAGGCATTTGCGCATCATTAATTCGTGTAGTGTACATAATAGCAACGATACTTAAGCCAGAGACTATGTAGGCACTCATATACAGACTTGAATACGCGCGTATCGACCAATTCATTCGGGCGGCGATCATTGTTATAGCGATGAGAGGGCAAACTATAAACAGACGAATACAGGTTGTGACGACGTAGACAGACTCGGGGAGCGTGTAGATATCTAGTAAAGCAAATAAGAAAAAAATGAATAATGCGGCAACTCCAATTGCAGGAATTCGTTCTAGTAAGCGTTGGTGTCGATATTCCCTGAACTCACTTTCAAGTGACTGAGAAAACTTTATGAAGGGGAAGCGACGCTTGTTTGCATATTCGAGCTGAAGCTCTTCAACGCTTTTTTCGTAATGGCTTGTCATCGTTATTATTGGTCTTTTAAGCGATTAGAGTGAAGCGTTCTATGTTAGTTGGTGTGCAGAACGATGCCAAGTAAGGTCACCGCTCAAATGGGAGAAATGTGATTTGCGTGTTACGAGCGTATGATAACTTTACTTTCATCACTTTCTCTGAGGTAACTGGGTGAGAAACGAAGCTGGATTTGAGTACCTTGGATACCCTCTTGAGAGCTCTTAACAACTAGCTCACCGTTCAAGTGCCGACTGCGTTCTTGAATGATGGCCAGGCCATAATGATTTAACTTTTCTGGGTTGCTGGACAGCCCTACTCCATCGTCTTTAATTTCCAGTTGGATGGTTTTGTCAGTTTGCTGAAGTAAGCTAATATCCAGGCGTGTACCCTTGGAGTGGTTGACAGCATTCTGGCTGGCCTCACGAAGAATTTGTAGCACGTGAATTTCCTCAGAAGGACTCAAAGGAATATTCTTCAGTGAATTCTTCAGGTTAATGTGCATCTCGGTTCGCGCTCTCAATTGCTTAATGGTTTGCTCAATTGCGCCATGTAAACCTTTATCATCGATTTTTAAGCGGAAGGTGGTGAGTAGTTCACGTAAGTGACGGTAAGCTGATGAAAGGCCCTCACTCAGCTCATCAATAATTGGCTGTTGCATCTCATACTTTTTCTTATCGTGTGACTTTTGTAAGCGTGTTACTTGAATCTTCAGGTAAGAGAGCGATTGAGCTAGAGAGTCGTGAAGCTCTCGGGCCATTACTGTACGCTCACTAAGCATCGCCAAGCGGTGTTCTTGCTCTTTGGTCTCCTGTAAAGATAAAGCGATGGCTAGTTGGTCAGCGCTAGATTGGACCAATTTTTGTTGCCATAAGAGAAGGGGTTTGTCTTTCGATTGAGGTAATTTGATCACACCATACTGTTTTGCTTGATGAATGACTGGGTATCGATATATCAAAGCATCCTCAGCTAATTGATTGAAAGGTCCGTCACCGCGGCAGCCTTCACAGGTAAAGCGATTGCAAAGCTGTTCATCATCATCATGCATGTCAATCTGCAAATAAGGGCGTTCGCCTTGTGTCGTAAATAGGCAGAGCTCAATATCTTTAACCATTAGTATCATGCCTAGATCATTGATAATTTCTTGGTAATCCAGGCTCTTGTCTTGATCTTCCAGTACTTTCCTGGCAACGCCGAAGGAATATTCTAGGACGGTATTACTTCGTTTTAGTTCTTTGGTTCGTTCTTCAACCCGGCTTTCTAGCTGTTGATAAGTTTCAGCGATTGATTGGCTCATCTGGTTAAAGGTTTGTGCTAGTAAAGCCAGCTCATCTTTACCAGGAATGTCGATGTGCTGCTGGATGTAGCCATCACGAATCATTTTTGCAGCTTCTGTCAGGCGGCCCAGGGGGCTTTCTACACGGTTTTTAAGCAGATAAAAAATCAGGCTACCAACCAAGGTGGTAAACAGCATGGCAAATAATTGGAAGGTTCGAAGTGTGCGAATTTTTGACTCAGCTTCTAGCTGAAGCTCAGATACCAGAATATCGGTTAGATCAACTTGTTTGTTGAGCAAGGTAAGTGTTTCGGGGATTGGTTTTTCACCGTTCTTCAAACGTGGTTTGACGATCTCAAACCAATGCTGGTAGCCGTTTGTAAAAGCTTGTTCCAAGTCAGGGTTTGAAAGGGATGAGTGAAGGTTAGTAAAAAGGGTGTTATTCCAGGTTTGGTCTAGTTTTTCTATTAGCGGCCCGATGTCATTTGGGGAGTGAGTAGCGGTTAAGCCTATATGATAGGTCTGCATGCGCATTGAACCTGAGAGGTTAATCGCATGAGCATCGGAATCGGCTTGCTCTGTCACCCAAAAAGAAAAGAATATCGATAATAAGGTGATACCTATGATGGTAAACAGTGACAAGTTTATGTAACTCATCACTGAGTGAATGAACTGCTGATTGCGTTGTAACACGGGTAATACCCCTAAAAAGCCATAGCCTGATGTAGTAAGGCCGATAAAATAAAAATCTATTATATATCAATATCTTAAAAATAATTCACGATAACCCTAAGTGGGTAGTTTGGCTGTTTTATGACCAGAGCCGCCTGGTGTAAATTGATGCAAATCAATTTCAATATTCTTGCCCCTCCATATACTGAGAGCAATCGCACTAATGGAGTCGTGTTATGTACACAATACTGCCAATGTGCTTTGAATATCAATTGTTCAAAAATAATCGTTTGTTTGGCCATGACAGAAGTTAAGTGATGGGAATAAACAAACAAGGGTGAGGAACCACAAATGAGTCAGTTTTTAGACAGGTTACGTTTTTTCAAAACGAAAAAGCAGGACTTTGCCTCAGGGCATGGCGTAACAACCAACGAGGATCGTGGCTGGGAGGATGGCTATCGCCGTCGTTGGCAGCACGATAAAATTGTACGATCAACACATGGGGTCAACTGTACTGGCTCATGTAGTTGGAAGATTTATGTTAAGGATGGCCTGGTAACCTGGGAAACCCAGCAAACTGATTATCCTCGTACGCGCCCTGACCTTCCTAACCACGAGCCACGCGGCTGTCCTCGTGGTGCGAGTTATTCCTGGTACATCTATAGTGCAAACCGCTTGAAGTACCCAAAGGTACGTAAAGCTCTATTGAAGCTATGGCGCGAAGCTAAAGCCCAGCATAGTGACCCGGTTAAAGCTTGGGAATCGATTGTTAACGATCCGGCAAAAGCTAAATCCTACAAAGAAAAACGTGGTATGGGCGGCTTGGTTCGTTCTGACTGGAAAGAAGTTAATGAGCTGATTGCTGCTTCTAACGTTTACACTGCTAAGAAATATGGTCCTGACCGTATTACCGGCTTCTCGCCAATTCCTGCGATGTCGATGGTTTCTTATGCGGCAGGTGCTCGTTACTTATCCTTGATCGGTGGTAACTGCCTAAGCTTCTATGACTGGTACTGTGATTTGCCACCAGCATCTCCTCAGATTTGGGGTGAGCAGACTGACGTACCAGAATCTGCAGACTGGTATAACTCTGGCTACATCATTGCTTGGGGTTCTAACGTTCCACAAACGCGTACACCTGATGCTCACTTCTTCACTGAAGTTCGCTATAAGGGTACTAAGACTGTATCCGTTACACCTGACTACTCAGAAGTTGCGAAGTTGACCGATGAGTGGATTCACGCGAAGCAAGGTACTGACTCAGCAGTAGCGATGGCAATGGGCCACGTTATTCTGAAAGAGTTTCACGTAGATAAGCCAAGTGCTTACTTCACTGAATACGTGCGTACCAAGACTGATTTCCCTTACTTGGTTATGTTAGAAGAGTCTGATCAAGGCTTACAGCAAGGTCGCTTCCTAAGAGCCTCTGATCTCGATGGTAACTTGGGTCAAGAAAACAACCCTGAGTGGAAGACGATTGCAGTTAACGATGCGAGCAATGAGTTGGTTTCACCTACCGGTTCAATAGGTTATCGCTGGGGTGAAAAAGGTAAGTGGAATATTGATCAGCTAGACGGTAATACCGGCGAAGAGATCAAATTAGGCTTATCACTAAAAGATAGTGCAGACGAAGTGGTTGAAGTTTCCTTCCCTTACTTCGGTGGACAAGAGCACGAATACGGTTATTTTGATCATACTGATCACGATGCGAATCAACTACGTAAAGTACCTGCTAAGAAAATTAAGTTAGCAGATGGTAGTGAGAAGTTGGTTGCAACTGTATTTGACCTGACTCTTGCAAACTACGGTGTTGAGCACGGTTTAAACTGTGCAAATTCAGCATCAAGTTTTGACGAAGACAAGCCATACACGCCAGCATGGCAAGAAAAAATCACCGGTACGCCGCGTGAGCAGATCATCAAGATCGCACGAGAGTTTGCAGACAATGCAAACAAGACGACTGGTCGCAGCATGATCATTATCGGTGCGGCGATGAACCACTGGTACAACATGGACATGAACTACCGTGGCGTTATCAACATGTTGATGATGTGTGGTTGTATCGGTCAATCTGGTGGCGGTTGGGCTCACTATGTTGGACAAGAGAAGTTGCGTCCTCAGTGTGGTTGGCTACCGCTAGCATTTGGTTTGGATTGGCAGCGTCCACCACGTCAAATGAACGGTACCTCTTTCTTCTACAATCACGCAAACCAATGGCGTTATGAGAAATTGGAAATGGAAGAGGTTGTGTCACCTTTGGCTGATAAGTCTAAGTGGCAAGCTTCTATCATTGACTACAATACGCGTGCAGAGCGTATGGGTTGGTTGCCATCAGCACCTCAATTAGCAATTAACCCATTGCAGTTGACTAAAGATGCTGAGAAGGCAGGTAAAACTCCTCAAGAATACACGGTTGATCAATTGAAGAACGGTTCTTTGAAGTTTGCTTGTGAAGATCCGGATGATGTTCAAAACCATCCTCATAATATGTTTATCTGGCGTTCAAACCTATTAGGTTCGTCAGGTAAGGGTCATGAATACATGCTTCGTCACCTTCTAGGTACTAAGAACGGTCTTCAAGGTAAAGACCTTGATGAACGTGGCGCCAAGAAGCCAGAAGATGTTAAGTGGCACGATACGCCAGTCGAGGGTAAGGTCGACTTGCTAGTGACGCTAGACTTCCGTATGTCGACTACCTGCTTGTATTCAGATGTTGTATTACCTACAGCAACTTGGTACGAAAAAGACGATATGAATACGTCGGATATGCATCCGTTTATTCACCCTCTTTCTAAAGCGATTGACCCGGTTTGGGAATCGAGATCTGACTGGGATATCTTCAAAGGTATTGCCAAGAAGTTCTCTGAACTTTGTGAAGGCCACTTGGGTGTTGAGAAAGATTTGGTCACGGTACCGCTTCAGCACGACACACCAGGAGAGCTTGCTCAGCCAGAGGGTGTGAAAGCATGGTGGAAAGGTGAGTGTGACCTGATTCCAGGTAAGACGGCACCAAACCTAGCCGTTGTTGAACGTGATTACCCGAATACCTATAAGCGCTTTACTTCGCTTGGCCCATTGCTAGAGAAACTAGGTAATGGTGGTAAGGGTATTACTTGGAACACTGAAGATGAAGTGAAGTTCTTGGGTGAGCTTAACTATAAGCACACTGAAGAAGGCGCGCATCAGGGTCGTCCGAAGATTGAGTCGGCAATTGATGCCTCTGAAGTGATCTTGAGCCTGGCACCAGAAACTAATGGTCAGGTAGCGGTTAAAGCATGGGCTGCACTGTCAGAGTTTACCGGTAAAGATCACACACACTTGGCTAAGCCGAAAGAAGAGGAAAAAATCCGCTTCCGCGACATTCAGGCGCAGCCTCGTAAGATCATCTCTTCTCCTACCTGGTCAGGTCTGGAAGATGAGCACGTATCTTATAACGCAGGTTATACCAACGTACACGAGTTGATTCCATGGAGAACAGTGACAGGTCGTCAGCAGTTCTATCAGGATCATGAGTGGATGCGTGACTTCGGTGAAACCCAGTGCTTGTATAAGCCACCAGTTAACATGAAGACAGTTAAGCCTTTGTTAGACAAGAAACCAAACGGCAACAAAGAGATCGTATTGAACTGGATTACACCTCACCAGAAATGGGGTATCCACTCAACCTACTCTGATAACTTGTTGATGTTGACCCTTTCACGTGGTGGTCCGATTGTTTGGATCTCGGAAGTTGATGCAGCAAAAGCAGGCATCGAAGATAACGATTGGATCGAAGTGTTCAATGTTAACGGTGCCATTGCATGTCGTGCGGTCGTTTCCCAGCGTGTAAACGAAGGTATGAGCTTGATGTATCACGCACAGGAACGACAAATAAATATGCCGGGGGCTGAAACAACCAAGACACGTGGTGGTATGCATAACTCTGTTACAAGAGCGGTTATGAAGCCTACTCACATGATCGGTGGTTACGCACAGCAAGCATACGGATTTAACTACTACGGTACCGTTGGCTGTAACCGAGATGAATTTGTAATCGTCCGTAAGATGGACAAAGTTGACTGGTTGGACGAGTCGTCTGAAGAGCGAGGAGCATAGCGATGAAAGTACGTGCACAAATAGGCATGGTCCTGAACCTGGACAAATGTATCGGCTGTCACACTTGTTCTATCACTTGTAAGAACGTATGGACGAGCCGTGACGGTGTTGAATACGCTTGGTTTAACAATGTTGAATCTAAGCCAGGCGTGGGTTTCCCTAAAGAGTGGGAAAACCAGGAAAAATGGAACGGCGGTTGGGTCCGTGGTAACGATGGTAAGTTGACACCGCGTCAAGGTAACAAGATGCGTGTGTTGGCGAATATCTTCGGTAACCCTGACCTACCCGAAATCGATGACTACTATGAGCCATTCGATTACGACTACGAGCATCTGCATACTGCGCCAGAAAGCAAGCATCAGCCAACGGCTCGTCCGAAGTCGCTGATCACTGGCAAAATCATGGAGAAGATCAACTGGGGCCCAAACTGGGAAGAGATTCTAGGTACGGAGTTCGCTAAACGTAAAGTTGATTCAAACTTCAATGAAGTAGCGCAGAAAGACATCTACGGTCAGTTCGAAAAGACCTTTATGATGTACTTGCCACGCTTATGTGAGCACTGTTTGAATCCGGCTTGTGTTGCAAGTTGTCCTTCAGGTGCGATCTACAAGCGTGAAGAAGACGGTATCGTATTGATCGACCAAGACAAGTGTCGTGGTTGGAGAATGTGTGTATCGGGTTGCCCATACAAGAAGATCTACTACAACTGGAAGTCTGGTAAGTCAGAGAAGTGTATTTTCTGTTACCCACGTATCGAAGCGGGCCAGCCAACAGTTTGTTCTGAGACTTGTGTAGGTCGTATCCGTTACTTGGGTGTACTTCTTTATGATGCAGACCGTATCGAAGAAGCAGCAGCAACGCCGCTAGAGAAAGATTTGTACCAGGCACAGTTGGATATCTTCCTAGATCCAAATGATCCTAAAGTGCAAGATGCGGCACGCGCTGAAGGCATTCCTGATAGCTGGATTGAGTCGGCTCAAGCATCACCTGTTTATAAGATGGCAATGGACTGGAAAGTAGCGCTACCGTTACACCCAGAGTACCGTACGCTGCCAATGGTTTGGTACATCCCACCACTATCCCCAATCCAGAATGCTGCTGAGCAGGGTCGTATTGGTATGGACGGTGTGATTCCAGACATTAAGTCACTGCGTATTCCGGTACGGTACTTGGCTAATTTGCTAACGGCCGGTGAAGAAGCGCCAGTTGTGAATGCACTAGAAAGAATGCTGGCAATGCGTTCATTCAAGCGTTCACAGCAAGTAGAAGGCAAAGAAGATCTGGAAGTTTTGAAGAAGACGGGTTTAACAGCCTTACAGGTTGAAGAAATGTATCGTTACATGGCGATTGCTAACTACGAAGACCGTTTCGTCGTGCCATCAAGCCATAAAGCTTACGCAGAAGATGCTTACGACATGAAGAGTTCATGTGGTTTCAGCTTCGGCAATGGCTGTAGCGATGGTAACAACGAAGTCAACATGTTTGGTGGTAACAAACCAAGTAACCGAGCGAATATCATCGCGGTTTCAGGAGGTGACTAAGATGGATACTTCAAATGCGAAGGTGCTAGCTGTTGTATCTTGTTTGATGGATTACCCACGGGAAGACATCCTTCTTTACAAAGGTGAATTGGATCAAGTGGTAGCGGAGGCTGGCCTAGCGCCAGCCATCGAAACCAAGTTGCTGGCGTTTATTGAAAACCGGGCAGCGATGGATCTAATGGACTGGCAGAGTGAATACGGTGGTCTATTCGATCGTGGACGTTCGGTCGCGCTATGGTTGTTTGAGCACGTACACGGCGAATCCCGTGATCGTGGCCAGGCAATGGTAGATCTGGTCGATATGTACCGCGAAGCAGGTTTAGAGCTGGACAAGCACGAGTTGCCTGACTACATCCCCTTGTTCCTGGAGTTTCTCTCAACCCAAGGTAAAGAGAACGCCCAGAATTGGTTGCAGGAAATGGAGCATATTTTAGGCTTGATCCAGTGTCGCTTGGAAAAACGTAAAAGTGATTACTCGGTTTTGTTTGAGGCGCTTCTGGACTTTGCTGACAGTAAGATCGAATTGGACGAAATTCGTGAGCAAATCGCTGATGAGAAGCGAGATGACACGAAAAAAGCAATCGACAAAGAATGGGAAGAGGAAGAAGTGAAGTTTGGTGCTGAGTCACTAGATAAAAGCTGCGAGTCTTCAACGCGTCGACCCAGCGAAGCTCAGCGTCGTGACCAAGATATCCCGGTTAACTGGGTAGGTTTTGATGCCACGCCGTCCTCGTCACAATCTTCTATCTCCGATAAGAGAGGATAAGAAAATGGATTACTTAAATCATTTATTCTTTGGAATTTACCCCTACATTGCTTTGGCAGTGTTCGTTTTAGGTTCGATTGTGCGTTACGACCGCGATCAATATACCTGGAAAACTGGTTCAAGCCAGATGTTAGAAAGTGCTCAATTACGAAAAGGCAGCCGCCCTTTCCACGTGGGTATCATTATGGTTTTGATGGGGCACTTTGTGGGCCTATTAACGCCACATGTGGTATGGGAAACACTTGGCGTAAGCGATAGTTTCAAGCAAATGGTCGCAATGGGCATGGGTGGCTTCTTTGGCCTGGTGTGCTTATATGGCTTGGTGATTCTTGTTAAGCGTCGTTTAGGTAATGAGCGAGTGCGAGCGACTAGCTCAAGAATGGATATCCTTATCCTACTCTTGTTGTTGGTTCAGCTACTACTAGGCTTGATCTCGATCTTCGTATCGATGGGTCACCTGGATGGTGTTGAAATGGTTAAGCTAATGAGCTGGGCGCAAAATATGGTCTTGTTTAACGGCGTTGAAGCTTCAGCAGCGATTGCTGATGTTCACCCAATCTTTAAGCTACACGTAGCCTTGGGTATGACTTTGTTCTTGGTCTTCCCATTCAGCCGTTTAGTTCATGTTTGGAGTGTGCCAGTTAAGTACTTCTCTCGTAACTATCAGGTTGTACGTAGTAAGGCTTAATAGCCATCTTATCCCCGCAAAGCGCGGGGATATTTTCAAAGGGGTCAGACTCGATTGAAACCTTAGTTTCAATCGAGTCTGACCCCTTTGAAAATATAGACTAAGTTGGAGTTAGATATGATCCGAGTGAATCAAACAGAATTTGATGAAACAGCCATCGTCAAAGAAATGCAGTACCACGTGGCCCAAACGCACACGGAATCGAAAAATAAGGCTTGTGAGTCTCTGATTATCAGTGAGCTTCTTAAGCAGCGTGCTGAAGCTTTAAATCTAGCAGGTGGTGCAAAGAGCCAAGAAGCCCAGAGTACTGAAGATGCGTTTCTTGAAGCTTTGTTAGATACCGAAGTCGAAGTACCTTCGGCCAGTGAAGATGATTGCCGTCAGTATTTTGAAGCAAATCCTAAAAAATTCATGACCAGCCCCTTGGTCGAGGCGCGTCATATCTTGCTTGATGCATCACCCGATGATGCCAATGCTCGTTCCGAAGCAACGGAACTGGCAGAGCAACTGATTAAACGCTTACAAGAAAATATTGGGCAGTTTGAAGAGCTGGCCAAGATGCATTCCAAATGCCCTTCAAAAGAGACGGGTGGTCACCTTGGGCAGCTTGGTAAAGGCCAAACTGTGCCAGAATTCGAACGTCAGTTATTCAATTGTCCTGAAGGTTTAGCCAGTGCGCCAATCGAAAGCCGTTATGGTGTGCATGTTGTTTTCATTAACCACAAAGAAGAAGGTAAAGCTTTACCTTATGAGATGGTTAAAGAACGAATTTCTGATTACCTGAATGAAAAGGTTAGACGTAAAGCGATTGCCCAGTATATTCATTCATTAATTATGGATGCCGACATTGAAGGTTTCGACTTTAGTGTGTCCGACTCCCCTTTAATGCAGTAAGCTCCCCATATTTGGGGTCAGAGTAAAAATGGCTGTTTTTACTCTGACTCCAATTTCTTATCTAATAATGATCGGCTCAAGGTCATAAAAATGACTGAAGAGATCCCTGCAGCGGCAAATAGCATACACATCACCATTATCTGATAGCGAGCGGCAATAAAAGGCGATACGCCAGAGAGTATTTGCCCCGTCATCATTCCAGGTAGCGAGACCAGACCGACGGCGAACATTGCATTGATATTTGGAATCATTGCCGTGTTGAAAGCCGTATTCCGTGCAGTTTCGTAAACATGGCCACTACGAAGTTCAGCCTGTAAACGTTCGCCAGCCAAACTAATGCTGGTCATTGAGGTTGCAAAAATCATCCCGGCTAGTGGAATCATATAACGTGGCAAGTACCAAGGGTCTAGCTGTAACACTAGCTGTGTGACCAGAGCAAGCATTAAACCGCCACCAATAAATACCGCAATCAGCGCTTTACTGAATAACTGAAAGCGTCCCTTTGTTGATAGTGCGTTGTTGCCAGTGCTATCTGACAGCGTGTTTAGAGATATCCAGCTCGATGCCAGCATCATCACTGATAGAACAGCCAAGGTGAGCAAGCTGCTTTCTGATTCGAAGATCATGATCAGCGCGTAGCCAATTAATAGCAGCTGGAGTAGCATGCGGATGATTGAGTAACAGGCTTTTCCGTATGCCAGCCCCCAATATCGCATTAGAGCAATCACAAAGAAAGTAGGGATAAAAGCGATGAGCAAGCGTTCAAAGGGAATGATTTCAATAGTCATCGGAAACTCGAAGTGATTGAAAGGACGGCGCGTATCATAACATGGAGCAGAGTAAAGCGATGGCACTTCAAGAATGATCTGGGTCATACAAAACCTGAAGAATACTCATAAAATGGTAAATAATACGGCGAAAAGTGGTATCTCCTGTTAAGCTTGAAAGCAATCATGACTTTACTTCGGAGAGTACGAGTGTTTTTTGAAAGCTCATCCAAGAAACTAGCTAAGCTTGAAATCAACATGGCCGCTGCAGAAAGCTATCAGGCTTGGTGCAGTGCGGCAGAAAAACATGACCTGGCTTCGGGTGCCAGCGAATGGAAAGAGCTTGAGCATACAAGCGAATATGACTACAAACAGATTCGTCATCGTCTAGAAGCTCTTCAGAGGCTTCGTCGAGACAACAATTATCATGGCTTACTGTTCGCTCTGAATGAAGGTATACATGGCAATATGGGGGGAATGGGTAAGCCTGTTCTCTATAACCATGCCAAGTATGGTACGAAGAAACTTATCGAAGAGTATGTCGATGAGATAGTTGAGTCCATAGAGCATATCGCAGAATTAGATGCCTCGCAGATCGATTATGAAGAGCGCCTAGACTTCTTTCATCGAGCCAGCCTTTGCTACGGCCGAACAGCGCTGATGCTCAGTGGCGGCGGTGCACTTGGACATTTCCACATTGGTGTTGTAAAAGCCTTGCTTCAGCAAAATCTTCTACCAAGTGTTATATCAGGCGCTAGTGCGGGCTCGGTCATTACAGCCATATTTGGTACGCATACAGATTTGGAGCTAAAAGAACTCATTCAGCCAGTGAGAATGTTAGCTGAGGCGAAAGAAAATGCAGGCTGGCTTAAAAAGCTCTTGTATGGAAAGAGAAAGCGCGCTGATATCAAAGATTTTGAAGAGCATGTGCTCAATCGTTTGGTACCTGATCTGACCTTCCAAGAAGCGTATGAACTCACAGGCCGTCGGATCAATATTTCCGTAGCGCCTGCAGAACTCCATCAGACCTCTCGTTTGTTGAATGCGATTACTTCACCAAATGTTTATATTCGTACTGCTGTGCTTGCTTCGTGTGCAGTGCCCGGTATTTTCCCTTCTGTCATGTTGGAAGCGAAGAATGAGCTTGGTGAGCGTCAAGCCTATCTACCCACACGACGCTGGATAGACGGTTCTTTTAGTGATGACTTGCCGGCTAAGCGTTTGGCTCGTTTATACGATGTGAATCACTATATCGGAAGTTTGATTAATCCGATCGTATTGTTTACTAAAGATGGTTGGGATAACACGAGAATTCCAAGTTGGGTACGCTGGCTAACGCATAAGAGTGCTAGCCGTTTTGCCAAAGCAACTTGTGCCGTGAGTCAGAAATATACTCCAAACTGGACGCGTTTTAATGTCTTGATGAATACCGTTGCCTCGGTGCTAAACCAGGAATACAGCGCCAATATTAATGTCTACCCGGATTTTAGAAAATTCGATTTTCGGCAAATACTTAGCCCGCTGTCTGAAGCCGAGTTACTAGAGCTGGTTCGACAAGGGGAATTGGCAACCTGGTCACAGATGGAGCGAATTCGTATTACCAGCAAAGTAGAGCGAACGCTGGAGCGAATTTTGGAAGAATATGGAGAAAATGACCTGCTACATGCGAAGATGAAGCGGCGTAAGAAACAGGTTCAAAAAACCTAAGTTAGTGCATGTCCAGCTGTAGGGACATTTTATCAATAGGCGTTACTGAAAGTAGTGATTTCATACAACGCTTTGAGTCGTAGCCGCACAAAGCGATCTCCTCATCCGAAAATATCCAGGGTTTGCCAGATTCATACAATTCCAAGCGGGCGTTGAGAGGTGCTTGGTACTGCTCCATATAGTGGTGCTTGGCGCTATAGTATTTTAAACTCGATAAAGCATCCCTTTGCGTGATTACTGCTCGTTCGAATAAACCATTAGCCGCATAAACGGCAGCAGCAGTGTCTAGAAAAAGAGGGCGGTCTGAAAGGTCCTCATCATCGATGATATCCTCTATCATTTCTAAAGCACGTTGCGGGTTTCTAAATGAATCATTGGGATATGTTGCCAGCCACCAAGCATAGAAAGCATTGGAGCTGTCAAAAACCTGGTTTTCAATCGATTTCTCAAAATAGTAGCGTGCATTGTCAAGATTACGCTCAGTCCCGTGCCCAACCAGGCTGCTATGCGCTAATACTGCCAATGCCCAATAATACTCCTGGTACTTTTCGCTTTTCAGGATTTTAAAAGCTAATGACTTATCTGGCTCTTCAGTGTCAGCAAGAATTTGGTAGGCTTTTATCAAGGGTATGTAATAGTCATAAGCTTGGTCATAGCGCCCATAATCTGCTTTTTCTGCGATATCGAGATAAAGACGGGATTTTTCCAGATCTCTAGGGACTTGATAGTCGAGGATATAAAGGTTCGCTGCATGCAATGCGGGAATTCGGTAGCCGAGCTTTGCGTCCTGCTCGAAATAATGAAGGGCTTCAGGATAGTTGTGTGCTTCTAGATTTTGTAAGGCTTGTCTAAAGTTCGTTGCACAGGCGCTGAGTTGGATTACTAGAGCTATCACTAGTGAGAGTTTTATTGCACGACTGATCAAATTACCACTAAACACTACCGGCTATCCTTATTTAAATAATCCTTCAGCTATTCTACCACTGGTTTAGAGTATGTACACTTTAATGAAATATAAATAGAGAAAGGCCGAGACGATGTCCGGGCTTTCTCTAACAAGTAAAGTAAACTAACGCCCCATGAGACCCGCCACGGCTGCAACATCATCTTTGCTTTCCAGTAATTGTGCCAAAGCTTCCTCGGCTTTTTCTGGTGTGATGTGCAGACGGGTATAAATACTTTCATCAAGTTTGTCGGCTGGTTTAGGAACAACGCCTGCGTCAGCCAGCATATGTTGAGTGAGCTGCAGTAAACCGGCGTATTCAGCATTTACACCTTCGAAGGCCTGATTCTTTTGGTGTCTCAAGCCAATAATGACTTCTTCTGGCATATTCCAGACAGACATCAGCTGGCTACCAATTTGTTCACGAGTAATGCCCAGTAAGAAGTGCTCAATATAGCCACTGTCTAAATGGGGGTTTGCTTCAATATAGCGACACATCAACGAGAAGTGAGGCGGGAAGACGTGTGCAAGCACCAAATAACCAAAGTTATGCAGCAAGCCCGAAAGATAAGACAAGCCGAAACTGGGGCGATAAGTCGGGTCAATTTTGCTTAGAATTGAGGTCGTACCTAGAGCTAGCCACATGGCTTGCTGCCAATAGGGGGCATAACCTTTTGGCTCATCCTTAGGAACTTTTAGTGTTCTTCCCAGAGCTAAACCCATTGCCAGGTTCATCACCATATCAAAGCCCAATACCCTGATGATCGCGTCGTGAACTGACTTGATCTTTCCGGGTGCATTGTAAAATGAGCTGGAAGCCCAGCTAACTACCTGAGCAGCAAGGCTTGGATCTTTTTCGATGATATCTGCCAGTTCATCAGCGCCTGCATCAGGGTTGGAGCGAAGGCGAATAATTTCTTGTGCACTCTGAGGCAGAGGTGGAAGCTCAAGAGTGTCTTCCAAGCGCTGTTTAATACGTAAGGAGGTAAACTTCTCAATCGCTTGATTGATCTGCTCAAGGTCACTGCCTGGTTGATTTATGTTGTAAGGTATCGATGATAGAGGCACTGCAAAGCTTTCGACTTTAGCTTTTCTAGTTGAGGCTGAAAAGGCCTCTTTACTCAGCTTGATCAGTTTATCTGCTTCATCGGTTTCGATATAGACGGTATCCTGTTCGATGACACGAGCATCGACAATCGCCGGTAAACCGGTGATATCCGGAATAGCCGGAAGCGTTTTGATGCTATGCACGGCGATTAGGCTGTGTACATCCTCATGTGGCAGCGCTTCGAATGAGCGCCCTACCTTACTGTTCAAACTGTCGACATCCAGCATACTGTCGGCTAAAAATATTAGCTGCGAACGCCCTAGTGTGTCTGCCATCAAGATGGTTTTCAGAATCTGGCTATCGGGAATGCCTTCACGGTCAACTAACACTGGCTGGTCCGCTTCAGTCAAATTAATTTCGGCATCATTCTGGTATTGTTCAAAAACTTTATTCACCACCGCGGGTATCATGTCATTTAACTCTTTGTTATCCATAAGCGTTTCCATATCAATAAGCTAAGTGTAGATCAATCCAGCAAAACAGTTCGTCAATTTAGTCGAAGGTAACAAAAATACTAAACTTCGCCATAAACACGCTTTGCGCCGACCCATCGACGAATCAATAGTTCACTGAGCTTGGAGTCCTCAAACACTTGTGCAGCCATGGTTTTGACTTCAGGAAGCCAATTTTGGTCACGTTGAAGGTCTGCAATCCGAAATTCGACCATACCGGTTTGCCGGGTACCCAGAACTTCACCAGGGCCTCTTAACTCCAGATCTTTCTCGGCAATGACAAAGCCATCGTTACTTTCGCGCATTACACTTAAGCGCTCTTTGCCATTGGCGGATAGAGGTGGGTGGTACATTAGCGCACAATAGCTTTTTAAAGCGCCCCTTCCTACGCGGCCGCGCAACTGATGTAGCTGGGCGAGCCCTAAGCGCTCAGGGTTTTCAATAACGATAAGGTTCGCATTGGGAACGTCCACACCGACTTCAATAACAGTCGTAGCAACCAATACATCAATACGCCCTTCTTTGAACTGATCCATGATTAGGCTTTTATCCTGAGCCTTCATTCGCCCATGAACCAAGGCGACAACCAAACCTCCTAGCTGAGCTTGTAACCAGGCCAGGCTTTCCTCTGCAGCCTGACACTGCAGGGCTTCAGATTCTTCTATAAGAGTGCAAACCCAATAGGCCTGACAGCCGGCTTCACAAGATTTTCTAACCCGTTCAACCATTTCGGAGCGTCGACTATCTGGAATGGCAAAGGTTTCTATTTTTTGTCTGCCTGGGGGGAGTTCATCGATTACCGAGGTGTCGAGGTCGGCGTAGGCGCTCATTGCCAATGTCCGGGGTATGGGCGTGGCGGTCATAATGAGCTGATGTGGCACCAAACCGGAGTCTTGCCCTTTGTTTTTTAAGGATAAACGCTGGTGAACACCAAAGCGGTGTTGCTCGTCGATAATCGCCAGGGCCAAGCGTGAAAACTTCACTTCATCTTGAAACAAAGCATGTGTGCCGATGACGACTTGAGCATTACCCGATGCGATTTTTCCCAAGGCGGCTGCTCGGGTCTTGCCCTTTGACTTACCACTTAGCCATGCGATTTCTATCGAGTTGCCATCAGGAAGCTTAAGCTCGGCAAACCACTGACTGAAGTTCAATAGATGTTGCTCGGCAAGAATTTCAGTGGGAGCCATTAAAGCGACTTGAGCACCCGACTCTACAACCTTTAAGGCTGCCAAGGCCGCAACGATGGTCTTACCTGAGCCGACATCGCCTTGTACCAATCGTAGCATGGGGAAGGCTTGGCCTAGGTCATGGTCGACGTCGCTGCACACTTTTTTTTGTGCACCGGTTAGTTCAAAGGGGAGCTGCTCAAGCAGTTGAGTGCCTAGCTGGCTATTATTCTGGCAAGGCAAGGCTTGGTGACTTTGTACGCCTTTGCGGAGTTTTAACAGACTTAAGTGATGCCCGAGTAATTCTTCAACAATAAGGCGTTGCTGACATAAATGCCGCCCTTCTAGCAAAGCGAGTTGGTCGGCTTCGGTTGGTGGAGCATGTAAGTAACTTAGTGCATGTTTAAGTTCCGGTAGCTGGTAGGCTTTTCGAATGCTAGGCGGCAGTAGATCGCGGACATCGCAGCGATCCAGCCAGCCAAGCGCTTGACGACAGATTGCACGGAGTCTTGCTTGTTGAATTCCTTCGGTTAAGGGATAAACCGGAGTTAAAGTTTCGGGTGCGGTATTCTTCTCGTCCCCTGTGATGATATTGTACTCAGGGTGATAGAATTCTATTCCCAGCTTTCCAAGCCTGGCCTCACCATAGCAACGCAGGTAGGTACCTTTTTGAAGTTGCCGGGCTTGAGCTGCGCTGAAGTGATAAAAACGCAGTGTAACGGTGCCGCTGGCGTCTTTTACTTTGACTTCTAGACTACGCCTTCTTCCATGAACGACTCTACTACCGAGCACTTCCACTTCAAACAAGCCTTGCATGCCGGGGCGAAGCGAGGCTGCAGAGTGAATACGAGTTCGGTCTTCGTAACGAAAAGGCAGGTGGAAGAGTAGGTCCTGCATGTTGTGAATATCGAGCTTGGAAAGTGTTTCAGCCAGTTTGGCGCCCACACCTTTTAACTGCGTAAGCTCTATTTCCTCCAGCGCTGCCATGCCGATTTAACCCTTTTGTGTGAGTGCAGGTACTTCCATGCATCTACGAATGTCTTTTAGAGTACTTCGTTTTATACTAGCGACAAATCATATAGAAAAGGCTTGGCGCTATGCAAGGTAAGAAGGTTTTGATAGTCGGTTGCGGTAAAATCGGTGGGCGCGTAGCGAAGAGGCTTTCAAGTGACTTTCAAGTTTTTGGTTTACGCCGAAGACCTCAAATGTCTCAGGATGACATTCATTATCTTGCTGCAGATGTTCGAGAGGCATCGAGTTTAGAAGAGGTGTTTTCACAAGTCCTGACTGATGGTGTTGATTACCTGATTTATTGCCTGACGCCTTCCCAGCGCACCGAACAGGCTTATCGTGATACCTATGTCACGGGTTTAGAAAACACGCTTACGATGCTTCCTAATCCGAAGCGCTTAAAGCGATTGATCTTTGTTTCCAGTAGCAGTGTCTATCACCAGAATGATGATAGTTGGATAGATGAGCAAAGCCCTTGTGAACCAAAACAGTTTTCAGGAAAGCTTATCTTTGAAGCGGAAGGTCTACTTCGACACAGCGGCATACCCAGCACGATTATTCGTTTTAGCGGGATCTATGGTGGTTCTCGTCGCCAGTTAATTAATCAGGTAAAGCAGTCTGCGGAAAGTGGCGCGGCTATTTTAAGTAAAGCCTTACGTCGAAGTAACCGTATTCATGAAGATGATTGCGTGGGTTTTATTGAGCACTTAATTCGCTTGAATGCTCAAGGCTCAGCGTTGGAGCCGCTATATCTTGCTAGTGATAGTGAACCAGTAGATCTTAATGAAGTGATTATCTGGCTAGCAGAGCACTTGGGGCTGACCATCAATACCCAACCTTCCGAGCAGGCAAAACGGCGAAGCGGAAATAAGCAGTGTTCCAATAGGCGAATGTTGGATAGTGCTTATCAACTTCACTATCCGACTTTCCGAGAAGGTTATCAGGCGATGTTAAGACAAACCTAAATAGATGAATTCATCACCATTATGCCATCCATTTCAACCTGAGCATCTTTAGGTAGTGATGCGACGCCAATGGCGGCTCTTGCGGGATAAGGCGCTTCAAAATACTTGGCCATGATTTCATTCACGGTGGCGAAGTGTCCTAGGTCTGTCAGGAAAATATTGAGTTTAACTATGTCTTGAAGTGTACCGCCTGCGGCATTGCATACAGCGGTAAGGTTATCAAATACTCGCGTGATTTGCGTGCTGATATCGCCTTCTACCAGGCTCATCGTACTTGGGTCCAGCGGGATCTGGCCAGATAAAAAAACGGTCTCGCCGACTTTTACTGCCTGGGAATAGGTTCCGATTGCTTCCGGTGCATCTGCTGTTTGAATAATGGACTTGTTACTCATATTTCCTCCTGGAAGCTAATCACTTTATTTTGATATGACTCTGGTAAGCCTTAGAACGGCTTTGATTGAGCGAATTCGGCGCATAACTCGAGCCAGGTGTCGTCGACCCTGAACATGTAGCACAACACTAACAACACTTAGTTTGGCGTTTTGTTCCGTCACGCCGATTCGTTCGATATTACCTTCGGCGTGCGTTATCGCTGCGGCTAGCTCGGCAATAATGCCGCGTTGGCGTTCAAGCTCTACCTTCAATTCAACGGTAAACTCATCGGTAATATCTTTCACCCAGGATAAGTGCATTTGAACCTGATTGTTGCTTAGGTTCATAATTTTTGAGCAGCCCTCGGAATGAATGGTGATGCCAGAGCCTGTGTCAGGTAAGCCTACGATCGGGTCGCCCGGGATCGGGTGGCAGCAATGTGCGAAAGACAGGTTCATTCCTTCTGAGCCCTTGATCATCATGGACACTGTAGAGGTATCTTGAGCTTCGTTTTCAGCCTCATCTTGTATTGCATCAGACATCAATTGACGAGCAATGATGAACGGCATGCGCTGACCTAAACCGATATTGCGCAGGAGTACATCCATGCTCTCGGCTTGGTTATGTTCAAGAACTTTTTGAATCTGTGCTTCAGGAATATCTTTCCAGGAAACATTAATGCCAGAGAGTGACTTATCGAGCAAGCTCTTACCAAGCGCTAGGCTTTCGGCTTCGCGTTGGTCTTTCAAGTAGTGCCTTATGCTGCTCTTGGCTTTACCGGTTGTGACAATATTCAGCCAAGCCCTACTTGGTTTAGCGCTAGGGGCAGTGACTACTTCAACCGTTTGCCCGCTTTGTAGAGGTACGCTCAAGGGGGCAAGTTGTTTGTTTACGCGACAGGCGACACAAGCATGACCAATATCGGTATGGATAGCATAGGCGAAGTCGATTGGGGTTGCCCCCGCAGGTAATTCGAGAATCGCGCCTTTGGGTGTGAATACATAGATCTCGTCGGGGAAGAGGTCGATCTTAACGTGCTCAATAAACTCCATAGAGTCAACGGCTCGTTCACGAAGTTCTTTCAGGCCGCTTAGCCAGCGATCAATACGCGCCTGATTGGCCAAGGCGAGATCTGACTCATCTTTATATTGCCAGTGTGCAGCAATACCGTAGTCAGCCAAATCTTCCATATCCTTAGTACGAATCTGAATCTCGATATTAACGTGCATACCGAAAAGTGTCGTATGGAGAGACTGGTAGCCATTTGCTTTAGGTACGGCGATATAGTCTTTAAAACGAAAGGGCAGCGGCTTGTATAAACTGTGGGCGGCTCCGAGCACGCGATAACAATCGTCTTCAGAGTCAGTAATAATTCGAAAGGCATAAACATCCATAATTTCATGGAAGGATTTATGCTGGTATTTCATTTTTTTATAAATGCTGTTCAGGTGCTTCTCGCGACCGAGTATCTCAGCATTAATACCGCGTTCTTTGAGCTTATCTTCAAGGCAATGTTGAATATCGGCAAGAATTTCATTGTGATTGCCACGTAACTTCTGCACTGCCTGGCCAATATNTTTGGCTCGCATCGGGTACATGGCGGCAAAGCCTAAGTCTTCTAGCTCTACCCGAATGCTGTTGATGCCCAGTCGGTTGGCAATTGGCGCGTAGATATCCAGGGTCTCGGTGGCAATGCGTCGA
>NZ_LWGA01001286.1:0-1324 GCF_001635235.1 Oleiphilus sp. HI0117
AGGCAGATCGGCCAGATCATTGGTGTGTGATAGAAGAGCCGCTAGAGTTGGCAAAAGTGCTTGAGGAACGTGCTGGTGAAGATATAGTGCTCGTTGTTGATTGTCTTACCTTATGGGTCACTAATCTTTTGATGCTTGAAGACAAAACACGCGTCCAGTTAGAGCTTGATCGATTTGTCGAGGCTGTCAGTCTAACAAATGTAGAATTAATTTTGGTTTCCAACGAGACCAATATGGGAGTCATGCCTTTAGGCGATTTAAGTCGTAAATATTGTGATGTAGCAGGGCTGTTACATCAAAGCTTGGCAAGCCTTTGTGATCAGGTCGATTTAGTTGTCGCAGGCTTGCCTCTTTCACTCAAATCCAATGCGAACAATAAGCCTGGCAGTTCTTAGGAAATATTGATGCTTGATAGCGAAAATAAAACTGCTGATCCTTTGTTAAGTGTGAATACTTTATCGTGGCACTGTGGTAATAAGGTGATCCTGCAAGATATTAGTTTTGCCCTATCAGAAGGAGGTTTTGTTGGCTTAATCGGCCCTAATGGCTCAGGGAAGTCCAGCTTGATGCGTTGCTGTTACAGAGTAAACAAACCGAGCAAAGGCAATGTGTCCTTAGGCGGCTCGGATATCTGGGAGAACAGCTTAAGGGACAACGCAAAGCAGGTGGCTGTCATTTTGCAGGAGCATCATGATCATTTAGGGCTGACGGTAAGAGAGGTTGTACTGCAAGGGCTAGCGCCCCACAAGGGCTTGTTTGAGTGGGATACAAAGGAAGATATTCGTTTTGTCAGTTCAGTTATTGCTGATATGGACTTATCGGCTGTTGAAGATTGCTTGTTCAGTATTTTGTCGGGTGGTGAGAAGCAGCGCGTGATGCTTGCAAGAGCAATTGTGCAGAAACCCCGCTTATTAATTATGGATGAGCCAACCAATCACTTGGATATCCACTACCAAATTGATCTGCTGAACAAGGTGAAGCATTTAGGAATAAGTGTTTTATCTTCATTTCATGACTTAAATCTCGCCGCGGCTTTCTGCGATAGTTTGTTGGTGTTAGACCGTGGCAGATTGGTTGCTCAAGGCTCTATAAATGAAGTGCTCAATGAGTCTTTAATATCCAAAGTCTTCAAGGCGAAGGTTAAGGTAGATCGCCATCCTAGCGCAGATGTTCCGAGAATTAGTTATGAATACTAGTGTCGAGGCTAGAACGGGTTCGCTGATTGCCGGTAAGTTCATAGCTTGCTTGCTAATTACTTTTCTCGTTCTGTTCTGTCTAGTTTCAGCTTTGGGTTTTGGGCCTATCAATATATCGTATGCCGAAA
>NZ_LWGA01001287.1:0-1557 GCF_001635235.1 Oleiphilus sp. HI0117
GTTGAGAATATCGACGAAGCAAGTGGCGACGCACTGCCGTGACGGCCTTTAGAGGCCGAATATTGAGACATTTTTTTGACGAACCGGCAAGCCGCAACGCAACAAATCGCGTCAATAGTTTGTTCAATCACATCTAAAGCATTGTTTATAAGCTGTTTTTCTGGCTTGGCCCACAATTTGTATTAATTAACAATACTGGAACATTATTGTGGAGCCATACGATGAGCGGTAACGAACGAAACGATACAACAATTGATTTTAATAAGGCTAAGATAGTATCTACCTATCGCGATCTAAATAAATCAATTAGCGACAATAACGATATTATTTCTCGCTTAACTCGCCGCCTCCAAACCACGCTAGATTGTAGTGACATCATTCATATGTTTGCGAGTGAAGTCCAGACTTTGGTGTCATTTGATCAAATGAAACATGAAGCTTCCAATCAGAGCCCTATCACAATTGGTGATAAATCTGGTGTACATTCTTGCCAGTACAACCTCACCATGGACGAAACAGAATTAGGCGCAATTACCTTTTCTAGAAAGAAGCGCTTTCTTGAAGAAGAACTTTCCATTATCGAGCGCCTGGCTAGCACCTTGGTATTTCCTTTACGAAATGCAAAACTATATCAAGCAGCACTTCAATCAGCGCTTAGAGATGAGTTAACGGGTTGCGGCAATAAACGCGCACTTGATGCCAGCTTACACAGAGAGGCAGAGCTAGCGACACGTCACAACACCCCTCTTTCCGTTCTCATGCTTGATATTGATCATTTTAAACACGTCAACGATACATACGGACACCTAGCCGGTGATAGCGTCCTTCGCGACCTTGCAGCGACAATCAAAAAGTGCGCGCGTGGAAGTGATTTGTGTTTTCGCTACGGTGGCGAAGAGTTCGTATTAATTCTAGATGATACAGATGCCAATCAAGCTTTAAAAATTGCTGATCGAATCAGGCAGAGCGTAGAGCAACACACCTACCTATATAAGGGCAAAATTATCCCTGTAACCATTAGTGCTGGTACCTCGACCTTCATTCAAAGTGAAACCCTTGATAGCCTGAAAGAGCGAGCAGACAAGGCACTATATAGTGCAAAATTGAATGGTAGAAACCAGGCAGTTTCAAGCGAGCTAAATGACACCCTAACTACCTTGCCGATAAGTCACGCACATTAACAGCCACCAAAACCAACATCACGCTTTCTGAAGTAAAAATTTCGAAATTACACTTAGGAAACCCCTGTTATCCAGAGGTTTCGCTAAGGACTCTAGACCAGCCTCAATTGTATTAGCAGGGATTCGGTCGCGACGATCATTCATTAAGGCTTCAGAGTATTCACAAGTCCATTCCGGGTGCCCTTGGATACTAATCAAGGAATCACTCCATTGAACGGCAAAGTATGGACAAAAATCACTTGTCGCTAGAAGCTTGGATTCTTGCGGTATATTCTGGACTTGATCTTGATGGCTAACAATCATATTAAGGGCATTTCCCTCAAAGCCTAAGTCATAGGCGCACTTGGTTAATTCATTACTTGAAACACCTACACCC
>NZ_LWGA01001288.1:0-1161 GCF_001635235.1 Oleiphilus sp. HI0117
AACATCAAAAGGCCATTCAAGCTCCAGGGATTTATCATGGGATAGCAAAACAGGTATCCTGGCGCCATAGCGATCAATTAAGGCATCATCGTCTGCAATATCGACCAACTCAAGTTTAAAAAAAAGCGGCTTTCCTTCCGAATCAAAGGACGATGCTGCAAAGTTTTCAGCCATTTGCACATGCAAGGTCTGAGCTACCGCAAGCGCCTCATCACACAAGTGACAACCAAGTGTCGAATACAAATAAAAGACTGGACAGGTGTTCAATTTGAAACTCTTTTTAAATATTTTCAATAATTTAAGTAATCTATTTAAAGTATTTTATACTATACTTTTGCTTTACATCTTATTAAGAAAGAATATCTACATCTAACTGAAGGCCTGAACATACTTATGTGGTTTAAAAATATCCTGTTTTATCGCTTTACTAAACCTTTCGAACTATCAAGCGAAGAATTAGAAAGTAAACTTGCTGACTCACCATTTAAACCCTGCGGCGCAAACGACATATACCAACTAGGTTGGTCCAGCCCCTTGCAAAAGCATTCCGAGCAACTGGTACACGTTAACCAGAATTACTGGATGATCTGTCTTCAAAAGCAAGAACGTATTCTACCTAGCTCTGTGGTCAATGAGCAATTACAAGAGAAAGTAAATGAGATCGAGGAACAACAGCACCGCAAAGTTACTCGCAAAGAAAAGACTGAGCTAAAGGAAGAAATCACTAACCTCTTACTACCTAAGTCTTTTACCAAGACCTCACGTTATTTCGCCTACCTTTGCCCTTCGAAAGGCTACCTTGTGATCAACACCTCGTCAGCCAAATTGGCAGATGAACTGACCAGCTATTTACGCAAAACAATTGGTTCACTTCCTATTCGCCTACCAGCAGTTAACCAGGCCCCAAGCTCCATCATGACACACTGGGTCACCGAGCCAAGCAGCCTACCGAGCTTTATGACGGTCGGATTTGAATGCGAACTTACTTCACAAGGTGAAGAGAAAGGATCTATTAAGTATAAAGGCTTGGAACTCGATCAAGAACAGATCGACCAACAAATCAAATCAGGAATGGAAGTCACCAAACTTGCTGTCGAGTGGCGCGAGTCACTAACACTATTATTAGGCTCTGATTTAAGTGTGAAGCGCATCAAGTTTGGC
>NZ_LWGA01001289.1:0-1711 GCF_001635235.1 Oleiphilus sp. HI0117
GGTGATGCCCAGCTTAATACCACTCTAGAGAATATCGCTCGTTCGAATAACATGACGCTCTCTCAGTTTGAAGCGCAACTTGAGCTAGAAGGCGACACCTACGCCAGTGCTCGTGAACAAATACACCGGGAAATGGTCATCTCCAGAGTTCAAAAAAGACAGGTTGACCAACGCGTAAGAGTCACCGAGCAAGAGGTTCAAGCATTCTTAGCCTCAAAAGAAGGTCGAACACAATCTGGCCTTGAGTACTTGATTGGCCATATCTTAATCGCACTCCCTGAATCAGCAGATAAAGAACAAGAAAGAGTAGCGCTAGATAAAGCAAACAACATTCTTAAAGAACTCAAGGCAGGTGAAGATTTCCAGAAAACGGCTGTTGCGCAATCTGACGGTCGCCAAGCACTTGAAGGCGGTGTAATTGGCTGGCGTAAAGAAAGTGAGCTACCAACTATCGCAGCTGACATCATACCCAGTTTGGCCATTCAGGAGCCCTCATCACTTATTCGTACCGGAAGTGGCTTCCACATTGTTACCGTGCTAGATAAACGCGGTGGTCAGGAAAAGCTAATTGAGCAATCGCAAGTCAGACATATTCTGATTTCACCAAGCGAGATTAGAACTGAAGAAGAAGCAAAAGAAATCATCTACAAACTTCACGAACGCCTACTGGGTGGAGACGACTTTGCTGCCATAGCCAAGTCCAATTCAGATGACCCGGCTTCCGCTATTGATGGTGGTAATCTTGATTGGGTTAATCCTGGTCAAATGGTTCCTGCTTTTGAACAAACAATGACTCAGACAAACGTAGGCGAGTTAAGTGAGCCTTTCCGTTCTCAATTTGGCTGGCACATCCTTCAAGTAACAGAGCGACGCGTGAAAGATATGGCAGAGTTGATTCAGAATAACCAGGCTCAGCAAACCCTACATCGCCGCAAATTTGAAGAGGAGCTATCCAACTGGCTGCTCGAAATAAAGGGCGAAGCTTATATCGAAATTAAAGAAGAGTTTGCAGAAGAATCCTAAGCATGGCCGAGAATATTTCTAACGCCCCTCCTGTACTGGCACTCACGCCTGGTGAGCCAGCCGGTATTGGCCCTGAATTAGTCATTCAACTAGCGCAAAGCGAGCTAGCCTGTTCACTGCTTATTTTTGCTGATAAGCAAATGATGGAAGAACGGGCGGCACTCTTGAATCTTGGCTTCTCAGTAAAAGATTGGCAGGAGTATTCTCGGCAAAATGAACCTGGGCTATATATTCAACACGTCTCGCTCGCTCGCCCTTGCCAAGCCGGTCAGCTCAATGTGGCCAACGCCTCCTATGTCGTTGAATGCCTTGACCAGGCGATTGATGCTTGCTCATCAGGTCGTGCCGATGCCTTGGTTACTGCCCCCTTACACAAAGGCATCATCAATGACTCGGGTACTGCTTTCACAGGGCACACCGAACACCTGCAAATGCGATGCGGCGTTAGTAAAGTTGTGATGATGCTAGCAAGCCCTCGTATGAAAGTGGCACTAGCAACGACTCATCTTCCTTTAGCAGAAGTTAGTCGTAATATTACCCCTGACAACCTGAAACAGGTCATTCAGATTCTCATTGACGACCTGAAGAGCAAGTTTGGTATCAAGCAACCACGTATTCTCGTGGCAGGCTTAAACCCTCATGCAGGTGAAAACGGCCATATGGGCAGGGAAGAAATCGATATTATTGC
>NZ_LWGA01001290.1:0-626 GCF_001635235.1 Oleiphilus sp. HI0117
CAAGCACTTGAAGGCGGTGTAATTGGCTGGCGTAAAGAAAGTGAGCTACCAACTATCGCAGCTGACATCATACCCAGTTTGGCCATTCAGGAGCCCTCATCACTTATTCGTACCGGAAGTGGCTTCCACATTGTTACCGTGCTAGATAAACGCGGTGGTCAGGAAAAGCTAATTGAGCAATCGCAAGTCAGACATATTCTGATTTCACCAAGCGAGATTAGAACTGAAGAAGAAGCAAAAGAAATCATCTACAAACTTCACGAACGCCTACTGGGTGGAGACGACTTTGCTGCCATAGCCAAGTCCAATTCAGATGACCCGGCTTCCGCTATTGATGGTGGTAATCTTGATTGGGTTAATCCTGGTCAAATGGTTCCTGCTTTTGAACAAACAATGACTCAGACAAACGTAGGCGAGTTAAGTGAGCCTTTCCGTTCTCAATTTGGCTGGCACATCCTTCAAGTAACAGAGCGACGCGTGAAAGATATGGCAGAGTTGATTCAGAATAACCAGGCTCAGCAAACCCTACATCGCCGCAAATTTGAAGAGGAGCTATCCAACTGGCTGCTCGAAATAAAGGGCGAAGCTTATATCGAAATTAAAGAAGAGTTTGCAGAAGAATCCTA
>NZ_LWGA01001291.1:0-762 GCF_001635235.1 Oleiphilus sp. HI0117
ACTTTCCACAACCAACCAATTTAACGCGAGGCTTATACGGAGCCTTCGGAGACCAGCTCGACCTATACATCCTCACCTACCTAAACAATAGTAATGTAGAAATGGCCAATAGCCAGAACACAATATTTGATAAGAACAGATGGCAGCTAATCAATGATTATGCATGGACAAGTGATCTACACCCAAACGTAAGAATTCGTATCGCGCTTGCTAAAGCAGGAAGAACGCACCGAGTAGTATATTACTGGTATAAACATGGAGCGCAATTTGCAAATTCAATAGGATCAAGCAAGATAGCACAATTAAAAAAATCCTATCTTGATATCCATGAATCACAACTTGTTGCTCTCTCGAAAGAATGCAACCTGAAGTGTCAAAGTAACTTAACGCCAACTCAAGGTATGCTGGATACAATAATCCAGTTACACATACAATCAAATTCTGATATAAGTTCAAGCAGCGACATCGAGAGTTAACCTATGTGTGGAATAGCAGGTTTGTTTGGCCTCCCCCCGTTTGAAAAAGATCGCTATGCACTTGCCAAGCAAATGGCAGGACAATTACGCCATCGAGGCCCTGACGGACAAGCTTACTATCTAGATAGCCAAGCCTTATTGGTTCATACGCGTTTGAGCATCATCGATATTCAGGGTGGTGAGCAGCCTATTCATAATGAAGATAAATCAGTTTGGGTTAGTTTTAACGGCGAGATATACAACTTCCCTGAACTGCGAGAAGTATTAATTGCTAAAGGCCACCAAT
>NZ_LWGA01001292.1:0-2224 GCF_001635235.1 Oleiphilus sp. HI0117
AACTCCTAACTATATCTCTTATGTTTTTTGTCCAACCGAGGGTTGTTCGAATTAATGTAATATACGGTCTTCACGCTCTTTTTCTTCAGCTTCGACAATCGATTTAGATAGTGCCCCGGCAGCTTGAACACCCGCACCGATCATTGCTTTCGCTATCGCTGCTTTATGCTCCCCCAAAAAGCCTTCAACCTCTTCTGAAAATTGGATTTCGACCAAGAATTCGCCGTCATCATCCATTCGCTTCAAGGCGAAGCTACCGTTTTCTAATTCAACTATCTCTAAAAATGCGCTACTCATTCAAACTCCAAATTTATATAGAAACCTGCTCACCAGGTAAGTTATATAGTACCTGCGGCCTTCTTTACCATTCTGTTTGTTGCTCTCGCCTTTGCTGAATATAAGTTTTTACTTCTTCAATAAGTTCTAACAAAGTCAGCTCTCTATCACCTTCAATAGCTGTCTCGGTCAAATTAATAACCTCAATTCGAGGCACACTTGCTTCTGTGCTAGCTGCTTGCCTAGAATGCGGCGAATTTTCTCTGTAGAGCAGAGGGTCAACAGATAAAGCCAACAAGCGTTGATACCAACTTCCTTGCTCCTGCTTCTGCGCAAACAGGAACTGGCAATCGGGCATATTCTGCGCCAATTCTGAAGACTCATCTTGCAAGGCGTCAGCAGGGATCTTTAAATAGGCTGATAATTCTTCTAGCCAGGCTTCCCAGGCATACTTCAAACTCAAACTAGCGCCAACAACGGCAGCCTGTGCAAGCGCAGCATTAGTACTTGTCTCTGCCTGCTTTGCTTGTGTTTGTGCTGCATACAAATAAGTGTTCACCCTGCTCTTAATATCACTCACCTAAAAGACTCCGTCGACACACACTTACAGCCCAGAAACCCTGTTAAATTGGATTTCCAGACTAATACCTGAGACTAATAAACGCTCCAGTATACCCCATTCAGAGCATGGGGTCATGACTGCTCTGAATATGGAACTTTAATTATCCTGAAGACTTGCTGAATGGGCATTCATGCACTTTAATTAGTAATCATAAATACATCCCGTGGAAAGACCTTTTCATATGACAACACGCGTCCTGATCTGCGACGACTCCAGCGTAGCTAGAAAGCAAATGGCGAGAACCTTGCCAAGTGACTGGGAAATAGAAGTTTCATTTGCGAAACATGGTGAAGAAGCATTGGCAGCCATTAAAGAAGGCTTGGGAGACATTATGTTTCTCGACCTCAACATGCCAGTCATGGATGGTTATGAAACCTTAGAGCAGATTCAGAAACAAGATTTGCCAACGATGGTAATTGTCGTATCAGGAGATATTCAACCTGAAGCACATGAACGCGTTAAGGCTCTAGGCGCAATCGACTTCATTAAGAAACCTACTTCGACTGAAGCGCTCACAGAGCTACTTGAGAAATTTGGCCTTTACAGAGCACCAGAGCCCTCAGCCGCTCCTGCTACGCCTGCAAGAGCACCGATAATTAAGAAAGGTGAAATCGGCAATATTGGCACCCGCGACTGCATGCAAGAAATAGCGAATGTCGCAATGGGACAAGCAGCTGACCTACTCGCTCGGCTTTTGAAAGTCTTCGTAAAACTGCCTATACCAAACGTTAACTTGCTCGAAGTTAGTGAGTTAGAAATGGCCTTATCACTCACCGAGCAACAAGACACCTACTCTGCCGTTTGCCAAGGTTTTATCGGTTCGGGTATTAGTGGCGAAGCCTTGCTCATTTTCAGTGATTCAAGTTTTGGTGATATCGCCAAGCTGCTCGACTACAAAGGCGAAGTCGATCGCATGGTTGAGCTTGAGCTACTAATGGAAGTGGCCAGTATTCTAGTGGGCGCCTGTACTAACGGTATTGCCCAACAACTCGACACCACCTTCAGTCAAGGGCACCCGGTTGTTTTAGGGCAGCATGTCAAAGTAAGTGAATTGATCAAAGCCAATGCCAAGCGCTGGAAGAAAACACTCGCCATTGAAATCACTTACGAAATTGAAAACTACAACATTAGTTGCGACCTGTTATTACTGTTCACTGAAGATTCACTGGACAATTTGAACAAACGACTTTCCTACTTGATGGATTAATAGCCGAACTATGGAACGATCACAGATAGATATAAAAGAATTTCACTGGCTGATGGATATGCTGCAAACCATCGATGTCGGCCTCGTGGTACTGGATCGCAACTTTAGCATTAAAGTTT
>NZ_LWGA01001293.1:0-1548 GCF_001635235.1 Oleiphilus sp. HI0117
AGTCAGAATATTATTATTTAATCCGTTCTCAGGATTCAAGTTGCTACCAATCAGTTCTGCTCCAACACCGCTGTCCAGCTCCCAAAGCGAAGCAAAACGTGCTTTGTTCTTATTTGAGATTTTAACTCTTACGTTCTGTTCGTGCCTTGCTGCTTTCACGGAATTAGCGCCCAACAAGAATTCAAACCGATCTTCCTGCTCACATCCTGCCCAGCGCACTTGATTAATAAAGTCCTTAGTGGTCAACCACATTGTTTGAGAATCTTTCACTATGGCCCATATACGATTCCCTGAGTCAAACCTTAACCTTAACTTTCCACTCCTTATATTTCTTAGCAATACAGAGAACGGAATTAGCTTTCTTTGATCAATTAATAGCTCCTCAGAATGTTTTAAATCCAACGACAGCAAATCCATTCGATCAATCAGAGGTCTTGCGTCATAACGTATTCTCACAACCTGGAACCCACTGCATTTATCAACAGAAATGATTGGTGTGTAACCAATCTCTGACCGACTTCTGACACTGTTTTTACAGCTCTGGATACTATTTTCTTGAAAATTAGAGCTATCGATATCAAAGCACTTGGAACTTACCTTTGTGTTGAGACCATAGCTAAGATTAATTGACGCCTCCTCAAATGCATCTTTCTGTGTAGCCCCTATTCCTGACACCTCGTATAGTCCAGGTTCTATTATGTTAATGAGACCAACGCCTTTTTGTAGACAAGACCCTGCTTGCACAAAATAACCATTCAAAGCCAACGCCATTATCACTACAACATATCGAACAATTTTCATTATCATTGGATCTCCTTATCTCAGTAACGGTACCTAACAAGCTCAACATCGCCTTCACTAAAAATCGAAGGTGCTTGGTTTCTTCCAAGTACCGCGGATACAACCGATACCTTCCTGTCTACATAACTGTAGAGTTCATCAGTCGTAACCTTTTTGTCGCCATCGTTGTCAGCTTTTCCCGTTAAGCCCTTAGCTAAAAAGTTTGAAAATAGACCATTGCCAACATAGTCATACCAAGTTGCTACTCCTTCCGACTGTGTCGCGGAAAATACTGTGATCGCACTATTTTTCGTAGGTACAGATATTAAGGGTCGCCTCAATACACTCGCACTTACGTTTGGATATAAGGTTCCGTCGTGAGCATTTCCACTAAAACATGCGTCTAGGAACACTACGATATTTTCAGCATCAATTAATGAAAGCTGGCGATAAAACTCGTCAAGATGATAGCCAGATACATCAATTGAATCGGGTGTCGCGTCGCTAGGCATTAAGTAAGCAGCCCACTTATCATTAATTGCAGGCACACCATGCCCAGAATAGAAAACGAACACTGTATTGGCCTTTCCCTCACTCAACCCGTTAACTGAACGCTGGAATTTGCCAGGCTTGCCATTCGCGCCAATTATGGTTTTGAACTCACCTAAGGAAACATCATGGTATTGAGCGATATTTCGACTTGGAATCCCCATGTTCTTTTCAAACACGTCAGCCNTCAATTTTGCATCTTTCAACGCATATCTAACG
>NZ_LWGA01001294.1:0-983 GCF_001635235.1 Oleiphilus sp. HI0117
CTACCAAGACCCGTTAAAGAGCTGGTTTATGAGAGGGTAAAGAGTCAACTGCCGAGAATTATGCAGAATCTTGTCGAGGATATCGGGCCAAAGATAGAGTCATTGTTTGATCTTAAGCTGATGGTTATCGAGAAGCTGGAAGATGATAAAACGCTGCTGAATAAAATCTTTCTCGAATGCGGGGCTCAGGAGTTTCGCTTTATTATAAAAAGCGGCCTCTGGTTTGGCTTTTTGTTTGGGCTTCCCCAGTTAATACTTTGGTACTTCTTACCCTACCCGTGGATCTTGCCAGTATGCGGATTTTTGGTGGGGTGGGCGACTAACTGGGTGGCGTTGAATATGATTTTCCGGCCTGTTAAGCCCTTTAAGTTTTTAGGCCTGACAATACACGGTTTATTTTTAAAGCGGCAAGACTCTGTATCAGAGTCTTTTTGTAAAATCATTACTGAAGAAATCCTGACAGTTGATCAAATCGCCCAAGCCATGCTGAAAGGGCCGGAAGCAAAGCGTACAAGGGCTATTATTCAAAGACATTTTGAAAACATGGTAGATGATACGGTTGGTTTGATTAAGCCTTTTACTCAAGCCGCTATGGGGCCGAAAGGCTTTGCTGAACTCAAAGAAGATGCCGGATTGAAGGCAGTAGATTTGTCAAAAACTACGCTGCGTGACCCTTTGTTTAACCAGGAGAGGGCCAAGGTTGTACAGGATATCATGGCGCAACGAATGAAGGAGCTCCCTTCTGAAGAATTTCAGGATCTACTAAGGCCTTGTTTTCAGGAAGATGAGATAAAACTGATCATTATCGGTGGTATTCTTGGTGCCATGGCTGGCTTGGCTCAGCTTGCTTATATATTTGGTCAGAGTCTTTAAGTGACTATTTCCTCTGTTTCGGTAAAATAGCCGTCAAGTATTACCTAATCCAAGTTTTTTATAGTTTACGCAGTTAATGAATTATTCTTCGCTACAGTCTCTTTTTTACC
>NZ_LWGA01001295.1:0-1159 GCF_001635235.1 Oleiphilus sp. HI0117
GGCATCAGAGCTAGCATGGGGGATGTAGGTGCTTGCTGGGATAACTCTGTTGTGGAGCGGTTCTTTGGAAGCTTAAAGCATGACTGGGTTTTGAAAGTGCCCCAGCCAACGAGAGAGCATATGAGAAATGATGTGGCTGACTACATGCGTTATTACAACTTAGAGCGGCTCCATACTTCTAACGAAGATATGTCGCCAATCGAGTACGAAAACTCTTTAAGAAAAGTGTCCTGATTTAGTTGCGCAGAACACATTCTGCTTGACTCGTTTCACCAGTCAAACACCATTGCAGAAAAAACCAAGGAAACGAGAACGACAAGCGTTATCACCAATCTCAACCTCATGAACCAAGACTCCAACACCTCTTCCTCAAATAGCTTTCGATCAATCACCAGCAAATAGATAAAACAGAAGGCGAACACGAGCGAACTATAAATCGACTCACAAGACGCTGCTAACCAAGCTAGAAGAGTGACAAAATTACTGTGCAAGAAGAGATTGATGGATGCATCACGAAGCAGAAACAATCCCCAATGAATGCCCGCCAGGAAAGAGATGATCACAGCGGCATATATACGCAAAGCCAAGTTCAAATTAGTCTCGTGCATATCAGAAAGGAACAGATACATACTTGGGATCAAGTAAAAAGGGAGTGCTCCGGCAAAGGTCAAGGATATTGCGATACAACGCTTATTTTTGTTCATGTGGCAGATTAACTCCAAGTCTGAGTAAAACCGTTCATTAGGCACTGGCAGCGTTCGAACTGTTTTATTGTTGATACCAGTTTATAGATCTAGCTCTATTTAGATCGTTTCAATATTGTCTAGCAATGTCAGCGCTCTCTCGTGAATGAGCTGCTTTTCTTGATCAGATTTTTTAGCCCACTGCTTGGCGATAAAAGATAACCTTTGATTGTCGGCCAAGCGTTCTTCATGCCTTCCAAAAAAATCCCAGTAAAGAGCATTGAATGGACAGGCGTCGGGCGTTACCTTCTCTTTAACCTTATAATGACAACTCTTACAGTAGTCACTCATCTTGTTGATATAGTTGCCGCTCGCAGCATAGGGTTTTGTGGCGATCCACCCCCCATCAGCAAACAAGGCCATCCCTCGAGTATTGGGTAGCTCAACCCACTGTAAGGCATCGATATAAATCCCTA
>NZ_LWGA01001296.1:0-10603 GCF_001635235.1 Oleiphilus sp. HI0117
CTCTTTATGCTCTATCACTCTCACACCCTTAAGCTCCCCCGACATATCAATACTCATAATCAAACGTATAGGGCCTGTATATCCATCAGGCGCCACAACAGGCAATATTAGGTGGGTAGGAAGCTGATCTTTTAAAGCGATGAATGCCTCTACTGGTTCAATAGTCCCCAAGGCTTCAGATGGAGCTAGTGTAAAGGCATCATCGAGTAATTCATTATCGAACTCAGAAAGTGGCACAATCTGCAATAAGGCCTTTGACCTTGCTTGCTTCACCTGCTCTGCAATTTTCTCTTTCGTCCCCTGTTGGGTAAAGGCAATTAAACCGGCAGTAATAATTGCGAACAAACCCAGCCCCCACGCAGACCGAAGTATCGACAAGCCCAGGGTGTCTATCGTTTCAGAAAGCGGTTCGCCCAGCTCTTCTCGTTCGTCAGTTGGATTAAGCTTATCAGTCATCTCTTAAGCCTCCTCTTTCTGCTTGGCGCCGCGTTTTGCCGACTCATAGCCATAAGTTCTTGGCTGCGTATAAACATCAATCAGGGGTGCTGCAAAATTCATCAATAGCACAGCGAAAGCAAAGGCATCAGGGTATGCACCATAAACGCGAATAATATAGGTCAGTAAACCGATACCAATACCAAAAATCAAACGGCCACGAGTCGTGGTACATGAGGTAACGGGATCCGTTGCTATAAAGAAAGCTCCCAGCATGGTCGCACCAGACAGCATATGCAGGCTAAGCGGTGCGAACTGGTCTGCATCATAGCCCAAGACAAGCGCTGGCAAGGCCAAGCCAAGGATTACTCCCAAAGGCGTCTGCCAAGGTATGATCTTTTTCACAAGTAACACCAGGCCACCTGCCAGGAACATCAGATTTACCCATTCCCAACCCAAGGAAAATCCGGCACCAAATACCGGATTTTGCAGAACGACATCCGCAGTAGAGTGTGCAATTTCATGCTTATAGACATCCAAAGGCGTCGCCCCACTATAACCATCTGCTATGGTACCACCCCATATTGCATCAAGCGTTGCTCCCAGCGTTGCTGGAGAGTCCAATAAAGTCTGCGGTGTTGCCCAATTGGTCGTCATCGCTACAGGAAAAGATACCAGCACCAAAGCATAACCCACCATTGCCGGATTAAAGGGGTTATACCCCATTCCTCCGTATAAGTGCTTGGCAAAAACAATAGCAAATGCTGTCGCTACCAAAGATACCCACCAAGGCGCAAAAGGAGGCAGAGCAATCCCCAGCAACACTGCTGTTACAAGCGCACTGTAGTCGTTAAGGTAAAACATAACAGGGCGCTTACGAATCTTCAGAATCAAGATTTCGCAAACAATCGCCACCACGCTGCACCAAAGAACATTGTGCAAGTTGCCCCAGCCGAAAAAAATCGTCTGTGCAATCAGGCCGGGAATAGTCAAGCCGATGACCCAGCGCATCATGTTTGCAGTTCGATTAGAACCTTTCGCATGCGGTGAAGTGAGCGTCAACAATGCCATCTTAGTTACCATTCTCTTGTGATTTCTGCACATCGCCTACTTTAGCGCGCGCACTATTCAGTTCATCTTGAGCGACTTTTACCCGCTGCTTGTTTTTATCAACGGCACGGGTTAATTTCTCGACTTGCTCTGGTTGAGCATTTGCTAAAGCGTCTTCCATCTTCATTAGCTTTGATTCCGCCTTTTCCACAGCTAGACTCAAAGCATCCAGATCAGGCAGTTCTTCCTTTTCACTTTCTTGTGAGCCTGACTGAGTCGAAGCTAATGCCTGTTGTGCCTCCTCGAATGCCTGTTTGGCTTGCTCAACACGCACTTTGTTCTTGTCGACAGCACGGGTTAGTTTCTCTACCTGCTCGGGCTGAGCATTTGCAAGTGCATCTTGCATTTTTGCCAACTTAGATTCGGCTTTCTCAAATGCTAGCTGCAACTCATCTACAGCAGCTTGATCTATGCCCTTAGCCTCACCCGCTTCTTCACTTTGCATCGCAGGTTCTGAGTTTGCTTTTTCCCAGGCTTGCTTAGCCTGGTTAACTCGCATTTGGTTCTTTTCTACAGCTCGGGTTAATTTCTCTACTTGCTCAGGATTATTTTCTTTTGCCGATTCAAGTGCATCGAGCATCTTATCCAGTTTCGATTGCGCCTTATCCCAGGCAGTTTTTAACTCTTCCGGGCTTTGCTCTATTGCTTCTGCAACTTCCTTAGCTTTCTTTGCTTCCGCTCTAGCCAAAGCTTCCGCAACCGCCGCTTTCTTGGCATCTATCTCTGGCGCTTTCTCTGGGGCCGCAGCAGCCTGAGCCTTTTTCTCTGCTTGCGCTTTCGCAGCGGCTTCGGCTCTGGCTTTACGCTTCGCCGCTTTTTCAGCCGCTTCACGATCGAGACGCTCTTGACGTGCTTCAAAACGCTCGCGCGCCTGATCCGACTTCAACTGATCAGCGCGCTGCTGCTTAATTTCACCTTTAGCATGACGATAATACTGAACAAGAGGAATCGAACTTGGGCAAACAAAGGAACAAGCACCACACTCAATACAATCGAACAAATTGTGATGCTCTGCCTTTTCATATTCCTGCCCGCGCGCAAACCAATACAGCTGCTGAGGCAAAAGCTCTGCAGGGCAGGCTTCAGCACACAAGCCACAACGAATACAGGCTTGAGCCGGCTCAGGCAAAGGCATTTCTTTTAGATCAGGAGCCAGAATACAGTTAGTGGTTTTCACGACGGGCACATCAGTATCTACTAGATTGAAGCCCATCATCGGACCACCCATTATCAGGCGTTCGTACTTGGCCGGTTTGTAATCATACTGACTCAATAGCCAACTAATCGGCGTCCCCAGAAGCACTTCGACATTGCCACGTTTGCCTATTTGCTGCCCGGTTAAGGTCGTAATCCGTGAAATAAGCGGCTCACCAAAGCGCACGGCACGATACATTGCAACGACTGTACCTACGTTGTGACAAACCACACCAATATCCGCAGGAATCTTAGCACTCGGCACTTCCTTCCCGGTAAGGATTTTTATCAGCTGTTTTTCACCACCGGAGGGGTACTTGGTTGGCACAACACAAACTTCAATGGTGCAGTTGCCGGTTTCAATACTCGCCAAAGCTTGCTGAAGAGAACGAATCGCTTCAGGTTTATTATCCTCAATACCAATCAAACACTCTTTCGGCTGAAGCACTTTGATCAGCAATCGAAGCCCTTCAACAAGTTGATCAGCCCGCTCACGCATCAATCTGTCGTCTGAGGTAATGTAGGGTTCACACTCTGCCGCATTCAGAATAAGCGTAGAAATGTCTGCACCTTTTGGAGGGTTAAGCTTCACATCACTTGGGAAACCAGCTCCGCCCATTCCGGCAATCCCTGCAGCACGAACTTTCGCTCTTATTGTGTCAGCATCCAGAGATAAGTAATCCTCACTCGCATCCAATTCACACCACTGGTCCTGGCCGTCTGTCTTCAAGGTAATACATAAATCTGAATTACCAGAAGGGTGCGCCACAACTTGCTCAGCAATACTTTCTACCACACCTGAGCTGGGTGCATGCAAGCCGACACTGATATAACCGTCTGCTTCAGCCAATAACTGGCCTTTTTTTACTTGTTGACCCACTTCAACCAAGACCTTGGAGGCTTGACCAATATGTTGCTGTAAAGGTAAAACAAGTAGTGGCGGAATGCCCGCCTCAGTAATCGCTGTCTCGCTCGATAGCGACTTCATTTCCGCCGGGTGAATACCACCATGAAAGTCTGATAAGGAACGTCCACTCGTGGCAATGATCTGTGTATTGTTCTGTGTCATGGCACTCATACAGACTGCACCTCCACAGGCTGAGACTTATCCGTAGCAATAATATGTACAGGCTTGGGTAAGTCCCAATGCCATGCTGATAGCCCCTTATCTACTGGCACCATATCGATACAATCTACCGGGCAAGGCTCTACACACAAATCACACCCAGTACATTCAGATTCAATAACTGTATGCATGTGCTTAGCCGCCCCTAAAATCGCATCGATAGGACACGCCTGGATACACTTAGTGCAGCCTATGCACTCATCTTCACGAATTACTGCGACCTGCTTGGCTTTTTCTTCACCGTGCTCAGCATCCAAGGCCATCGGTTCAACGTCTAATAAATCGGCCAGGGCCTGAATAGTCGCTTCGCCACCGGGAGGACATTTGTTGATATCTTCGCCCGCAGCAATACCCTCAGCATAAGGTCGGCAACCTGGGTGACCACATTGGCCACATTGAGTCTGAGGTAATAAACCGTCGATCTGATCAACGATTGGGTTGCCATCAACTTTAAACCTGACGGAAGCAAAACCCAGTAATGCGCCAAAAACAACAGCTAGCGCTAATAGCGCGACAATGGCGGTAATAACAATACTCATCTAGATATTCACCAAACCAGTAAAGCCCATAAAAGCGAGAGACATCAGCCCCGCCGTGATCATACCAATAGCTGAACCTTTAAAAGGCGTTGGCACATCAGCCACAGCAATACGTTCTCGCATTGCTGAAAATAGGATGAGCACTAAGGAAAAACCAAGCGCGGCACCAAAGCCATACATAATCGACTCAACAAAGCCGTTCTGCTTTTTAATGTTTAACAGCGCCACACCCAATACTGCACAGTTAGTGGTAATCAGCGGCAGAAAGATCCCAAGTACTCGATAGAGTAAGGGGCTGGTTTTACGAACAACCATCTCGGTAAACTGCACGACCACAGCAATCACCAAAATAAAGGTAATGGTCTGCAAGTACTCCAAACCTAGCGGCTGTAATAAGTAGGTAAAGGCCAAATAACTGCATACTGAAGACAGAGTCAGGACGAAGGTTGTCGCCAAGGACATCCCCATCGCTGTTTCCAGCTTGTTGGATACCCCCATAAACGGGCATAACCCCAGAAACTGAACCAGTACAAAGTTATTCACCAGAATCGTACTGACAAGAATTAGCAAATATTCAGTCATTCATTTCTCTCTAAAATTGAGACCCGTTATTATCCTTTTTAGTGCCACAAACCCAACTACATGATTCTCATGCCTGGCTGTGCACCGGAATGAGGCTCAAGCAACCAGATATCTTTGCCACCAGGGCCTGCAGCCAATACCATGCCTTCCGACATACCAAACTTCATCTTACGAGGTTTAAGGTTCGCTACCATAACCGTTAGCTTGCCAATCAAATCTTCTGGCTGATAAGCCGACTTGATACCAGAGAATACTTGCTTTTGCTCTGTTCCCAAATCCAAAGTAAGTTTCAGTAGCTTTTTAGCCCCTTCAACATGCTCTGCGTTCTTAATCAATGCAACGCGTAAATCCACTTTGGCAAAATCATCAAACTCAATTTCTGGCGCAATTGCCTCACCACCAGGCAAATCACTTTCTTCAACTGGCTTCTCTTCTTTCTTTCCTAGCTGCATTTCTGCCGCCGCAGCTTCTTTAGAAGCTTCAACCATCTTATTGACCTTATCCATTTCGACACGCGTCATCATCGGCTTAAACTTGTTGATTTGATGATCTAACAATAGCTCGGTACGCGCATCCCAGTTCAATTCAATGTTTAAGAAGCCTTGCGCCTTTTCAGTCATACCCGGTAGCACTGGCGCTAAATAGGTCATCAGCTGGCGGAACATATTGATACCATTGGAGCAAATTTGCTGTAGCTCAGCTTCTTTGCCTTCTTCCTTGGCAATCACCCAAGGTGCCTTTTCATCGATATACTGATTTGCCAGGTCAGCAAGCTCCATAATCTTACGAATCGCCTTACCAAACTCTCGACCTTCGTAGAAAGCTGCAATCTCGTCACCTGCATAGATAAACTTCTGAAGCAGCTCGGTTTCTTCACAACTCGCTGCTAACTTGCCATCAAAACGCTTAGTAATAAAACCGGCACAACGGCTGGCAATATTCACAACCTTACCGACCAAGTCAGAATTAACACGTTGCGCAAAATCTTCCAGATTCAAGTCCAGATCATCGACCGCATTAGTCAATTTGGCCGCAAAGTAATAACGCAGGTATTCAGGGTTTAGGTGCTCTAAATAAGTACGCGCTTTAATAAATGTGCCTCGTGACTTGGACATCTTCTTACCATTTACGGTAACGAAGCCATGAGCATGCACCGCATTCGGTGTACGATAACCCGCGCAGCTCAGCATTGCTGGCCAAAATAAAGCATGGAAATTAACGATATCTTTACCGATAAAATGATAAAGCTCGGTATCTGAACCTGCCTTCCAATATTCGTCGAAGTCCAAACCCTCTGTCTTATCACACAAATTTTTGAAACTCGCCATATAACCGATCGGCGCATCCAGCCATACGTAGAAGAATTTACCTGGCTGATTTGGAATCTCGAAACCGAAGTAAGGCGCATCGCGGCTGATATCCCATTCTTGCAGACCTGAATCCAACCACTCCGCTAGCTTGTTAGCAATTTGTGGCTGTAAGGCACCACTACGCGTCCACTCTTTAAGGAAGTCGGAAAAATCAGGTAATTTGAAAAAGAAGTGTTCAGATTCTTTTTCAATCGGTGTCGCACCGGAGATTACTGACTTAGGGTCAATCAGCTCCATCGGCATATAGGTCGCTGCACAGACTTCGCAGTTATCACCGTACTGATCTTCTGCCTTACATTTAGGGCAAGTACCTTTTACGTAGCGATCAGCGAGAAATAGATTCTTCTCAGGGTCAAAAGCCTGGGTAATGCTACGCGTGGCAATCTTGCCGTTAGCGGCACACGCCTCGTAGATAGAAGAAGAAAGAGCTTTATTTTCTTCGGAGTGGGTGGAGTGATAGTTATCAAAATGAATCTGGAAATCAGCAAAGTCCTGCTGATGCTCCGCTTTTGTTTTATCTATCAGCTGCTCTGGCGTGATGCCTTCCTTCTCGGCACGCAGCATAATGGCTGTACCGTGTGCATCATCTGCACAAACATAGGTACATTGCTCACCACGTGATTTCTGGAAACGAGTCCAGATATCGGTCTGAATATATTCCAACAAATGACCCAGGTGAATCGGGCCGTTAGCGTAAGGAAGGGCACTGGTTACCAGAATTTTTCGCACTGAATTCTCTTCTCTTGTAGATAAACAATTGCCCACGTAAGTTGGAAATAAGAACTCACTGGACAATCAAAACAATTCGGGAGTAAAAACCGCGCTATCATACCTATCTATTGGACATTTTTCATCCTGATATCGTGGTAAAGTTTGTTTCCAAACCAGGACGCTTAAGATTATATCCTCAAGAGACAGAAATTAGCCCTGCCCTTTCGTGCTATTTATTCTTTATAATGCGCCTTTCTTTCAAGAACCTTAGCAATGGTAGCAACATGTCATCAGTTAATCAGCGCGAGCTAGAAGATGCGATTAAAGGCTTTAATGACCCTTATCTAAACAAAGATTTGTTTTCCTTGGAGGCCATCAAGTCCCTTACTTACGACAATAAGCAAGTAAAGCTCGATATTGAAATGCCTTACGCCTGCAAAGGTACTTTAGGCGCAATGCAGCAGATACTTACGAGCAACCTGGAGTTTGTTGATGGCGTCGAAAGTGTCGATATATCTGTCTCTTTCAAAATAAAGGCGCATAAAGCGCAAGGCCAGGTTCCTGCTTTCGAACGCGTCAAAAACGTCATTGTGGTAGCGTCTGGCAAAGGTGGTGTTGGTAAAAGCACCAGTTCAGTTAACCTGGCACTGGCACTCGCTCAAGAGGGCGCAACTGTTGGTATTCTTGATGCTGATATTTACGGCCCAAGCGTAGGTATGATGCTGGGCATTCCAGAAGGCCAACGCCCTGAAACTGAAGAAGAAAAGTTCTTTGTGCCTATCGAGGCTCATGGCATACAGGCAATGTCGATGGCCTTTCTTGTAGATAATAACACCCCCATGGTTTGGCGCGGCCCCAAAGTTAGCGGTGCTTTGATGCAACTAGCCACGCAAAGCCTATGGAATAACCTGGACTACCTGATTATCGATATGCCACCAGGCACGGGTGACATCCAACTCACCTTGGCGCAGAAAATCCCTGTAACCGGCTCCGTTATTGTCACCACACCTCAAGATATTGCCTTGCTTGACTGCAAAAAAGGCATCGAGATGTTCCGTAAAGTAGACATTGACGTACTAGGTGTAATCGAGAATATGAGCACTCATATTTGTAGCGAATGCGGCCACCATGAACCCTTGTTTGGTGAAGGTGGCGGTGCACGTATCGCACAGGCTTATCAGACCGAAGTACTTGGGGAGATGCCTTTACACAAAACCATTCGTGAACAAACCGATGCAGGCCAACCAACCGTTGTGGCAGAGCCTGATAGCGAAGTGTCTCACTTATATAGAGATATAGCGCGCAAGGTTTCGGCAGCAATTTCGCAGAAAGCACTCGACCCAAAACGAGCCTTCCCGAATATTGTTGTTAGCCGGGGCTAATCACCAAGAAACAGCAACTAAGACAATAGACACTTAATTTTATATCAGGATACCTCCTATGCAATGGCTTAATGACGCTGCTCAAGCAATTAATCTGGAAGCCCAAACAGCGGCAAGTACTCGTCAGGGGCAACTAACCAAGCCACCCGGTTCATTAGGCCAGCTGGAATCGCTAGCAATCAAATTTGCTGGCTTACAAGGCAAGGAAGTACCCACTATAGACAAGATCATGATCCGTATTTTTGCTGCAGACCACGGTGTTGTTGATGAAGGTGTTTCGGCCTTCCCTCAAATCGTGACAGGTGAGATGGTAAAAAACTTTGCCGCTGGCGGTGCCGCGATTACCGTATTAGCTCGCCAATTGAATGCTGATTTCGGCGTAATTAACCTAGGCACAGTCAATGAACTCGCTCCCTTAGATAGCGTGACTGACCAGCGTATTACTGCCGGCACCGCGAACTTCTGCCAGCAAAGCGCGATGAGCGAGGAACAACTAAGCCAAGCACTAGAAGCCGGGGCTCAATCAGCATCACAAGCAAAAGAGTTGGGTATCGAGCTGTTTATTGGTGGTGAGATGGGCATAGGTAATACCACCAGCGCTTCCGCTTTAACAGCAGGCTTGACTGACTTACCTGTGGAGCAGCTCATCGGAAGAGGAACGGGTATTGATGACGAAGGTATCCAGCGAAAGCTCAAGGCTGTACAACAAGGCTTAGACCTTCACAAAACCAGTGATACGACAGCAAGCGAACTATTGGCCAAGCTTGGCGGCTTTGAAATTGCCGGACTGGTTGGCGCCTATATTCGCTGCGCTCAACTGGGTATTAGCGTTTTGGTAGACGGTTTTATCAGCTCGGCAGCAGCCTTAGTAGCAACGCGAATTAACCCCTCTATTCGTCCCTGGTTGTTTTTCTCTCACTGTTCAGAAGAAGCCGGTCATAAACACCTATTGCAAACACTTGAAGCCGAACCCTTGCTGAGTCTAGGTATGCGGCTGGGCGAAGCTAGTGGTGCCGCCGTCGCTGCGCCCCTCTTACAGTCTGCCTGTCTGCTTCATGCCCAAATGGCAACCTTTGATCAGGCTGGCGTCAGTCAGTAATTTGAGCTGCCATAATCGCCTGCTACACACGGAGCATTTTTTGTGAGCCAACGAGAAACACCCGCTGCTAATCAAATTAAAGCGGCGATCATTGCCCTTCAATTCTTGAGTGCAATCCCTGTTGGCCAGCAATCTGCTCCGACTGAGAAAGAGATAGGCGCATCACTCAGCTGGTATCCACTTGTTGGTCTATTGCTGGGTATAATCTTGTGCTCAGCATCATTACTTTTGAGCTTTGTTTTTCCAACACTTCTAAGTGCGGCTCTAATCTTAACGCTATGGGTAGTGCTTACCGGCGCTCTACATCTCGACGGTTTTGCCGACAGTGCTGATGCCTGGATGGGTGGGCTTGGCTCAAAAGAAAGAACTCTGCGACTTCTGAAAGATCCAACATCTGGCCCAATTGCTATTGCAGCGACTGTTTTATTAATGCTTTTGAAGCTCTTAACTATTGAGCTAATCATCAATCAGGATATTTGGCTGCTTATCTGGCCCCTGGTATTTGCTCGCATCAGCGCCAGCCTGCTATTTGTTACCACACCCTATGCACGAAAAAGCGGTTTAGGAAGTGCAATTGCCGAGCACAAGCAAGATCACCAAGTTTGGCTTGGTTCTATCATCCTCATGCTCGCTTCCTGCTACTTTCTAGGCTGGGCAGTCATCATCCCCCTGCTATTCGTAAGCTGCTTAAGTTTCTACTACTTGCGCTCTCGCATGATGAAGCGGCTTAAAGGGTGCACAGGTGATACAGCCGGCGCCATGATCGAGATACTCGAATGCATCACCCTGCTAGTTCTCGTTGCCTGCCAATAAATATAACAAGGAAATAACACATGTACTTTTCAATTTGCCTCTTATTGGCCTTGTTCCTCGATAAGGTCTTTGGCGAAGCCAAGCACTTTCATCCTCTCGTTGGCTTTGGCAATCTCGCCACCGACCTTGAGCACAAGTTAAATAGCGGGTCCGGCAAACGGCTTAAAGGCATCATTGCACTGACATTCCTATTAGTGCCTACCGTTCTACTCGCTTTCTATTTGGAGTTACTTACACTCAGC
>NZ_LWGA01001297.1:0-1559 GCF_001635235.1 Oleiphilus sp. HI0117
AGCACAATATTTCAATCAGAAATCATACGAGTGTTGACCGAATCGATACTTCTGCCAAAGCAATCCTGATAGGTGAAGAACGCTTAGACTACAGCAAGCTAGTGCTTGCTTGTGGTGCTCAGGTCAATAAGCTCAGTTTTCCCGGAAGTGAGCTTGAGAAAGTCGTTTCAATCAATGACCTAATGGACTACCGCCGTTTTCGTTCTTTGTTAGGCGAAAACTGCTCAGAAAGCCAGAACCATGTACTGATCATGGGTGCCGGCTTAATCGGCTGTGAATACGCGAATGACTTATTGGCAAGCGGTTATAAGGTAACTATCGTTGACCCTTCAAAATCAGCCTTAAACAGTTTGATTCCTGAAGAGGCCGGACAAGCGCTTATCGAAGGCCTTAGTGATGCAGGTTGTCAGTTTGAAATGCAAGCTCATGTAAGCGAAATCACTGAACAAGGAAATGGTTTGCTTGCTCGTTTAAGTAATGGCCAAGAACTTGAGTGTGCCTTGGTTATTTCTGCCGTCGGCCTGAAAGCCAATATACAAATTGCTCAAGACTCGGGGATTGAATGCCAGCAAGGGATTGTCACCAACGCCTTGCTACAAACTAGTGCAGAAGATGTCTACGCCTTAGGTGACTGCGCAGAGATCGAAGGGCAGGTCAGACTCTACGTGCTGCCACTAATGACCTGCGCACGCACCTTAGCGAAGACTCTGACCGGCACACCGAGCCAGGTAAGCTTCGGCATCATGCCGATAGCAACTAAAACACCCGCCTGCCCCGTCGTCGTTTGCCCACCTGCCAGTGCTTCAGGCCAATGGCGCTTCGAACAAGATGGCCTGAATATTTGTGGTCGTCATTATAACGAGCAAGACTGTTTGGATGGTTTTGTACTAACTGGGCAACGCTGTGTTGAAAAACAAGCGCTAGTTAAAGAGCTCAGTAGTCTTTAAGCTAAAGACTCCCTGAATTAGGCGCTTTGTTTAAAACTCAACAAAGCGCGATTAATAAAGTGAGTCATGATCATGCAAGACGTACTACAACAACTCATCGATGTCCTTCAACTTAAGCAACTCAACAACTTAGTCTTTGAAGGTTGCAGCGAAGATTTGGGCTTCAAAAATGTATTCGGTGGACAGGTCTGTGGTCAAGCACTGATGGCGGCTTATCAAACAGTCGATCAACTCAGCGCTCACTCAATGCATGGCTACTTTTTACGCCCAGGGGATCATTCTCTACCAATTCAGTACGAAGTGCAGATTATTCGAGACGGTAGTTCTTTCGCAACACGGCGAGTCATTGCCCGGCAAGACGACAAAGAGATTTTTACCCTCAACGCTTCGTTTCAAAAAGATGAAGCGGGTTCAGAACACCAGTTTGATATGCCCGAAAGCAAGTCGCCAGAAGAACTGGCTTCCGAGCTGGAAATACGTCGTCGCTTTAAGCACCTGATACCTGAAAAACTTAGGGAGCAGTTCACCCGCGATAAACCAATCGAAATCAGACCAGTTAAGCCAATTGACTATACCAACCCGGATATTCGTCCACCCTATAAGCAAAATTGG
>NZ_LWGA01001298.1:0-484 GCF_001635235.1 Oleiphilus sp. HI0117
GGCAGGTCAGACTCTACGTGCTGCCACTAATGACCTGCGCACGCACCTTAGCGAAGACTCTGACCGGCACACCGAGCCAGGTAAGCTTCGGCATCATGCCGATAGCAACTAAAACACCCGCCTGCCCCGTCGTCGTTTGCCCACCTGCCAGTGCTTCAGGCCAATGGCGCTTCGAACAAGATGGCCTGAATATTTGTGGTCGTCATTATAACGAGCAAGACTGTTTGGATGGTTTTGTACTAACTGGGCAACGCTGTGTTGAAAAACAAGCGCTAGTTAAAGAGCTCAGTAGTCTTTAAGCTAAAGACTCCCTGAATTAGGCGCTTTGTTTAAAACTCAACAAAGCGCGATTAATAAAGTGAGTCATGATCATGCAAGACGTACTACAACAACTCATCGATGTCCTTCAACTTAAGCAACTCAACAACTTAGTCTTTGAAGGTTGCAGCGAAGATTTGGGCTTCAAAAATGTATTCGGTGGACA
>NZ_LWGA01001299.1:0-700 GCF_001635235.1 Oleiphilus sp. HI0117
CCACTTAAATCAAAGTTATCCCGAATGGTCATTGCAATGCTATAAGGTTCCTCACCAGAAGAGCAGCCTGCAGACCAAACTCTAATTCGCCTTGAAGCAGCGTTGCTATTCTTTAGCTCCTTACAGAGCTTATCTCCAAGAAACTCGAAATGATGGTTCTCTCTAAAGAAGGATGTGAGATTCGTCGTAATCGCATTAATAAAACGACTAACTTCTTCGCTGTTTTCATTACGAATCAAAGACAGATATTCACTTACTGAGCCCAAACGAACATCTCTGAGCCTACGCGCCAGGCGGCCATAAACCATATCTTTCTTATGGGGCCCCAGCACTATGCCAGTATACTTATAGGCCAACTCGCTGATTTCCTGGAAATCAGCATCGGACATCGCAAACTCTCGTGATCGATCAGAATCCACTTAAGAACCTTAACTCGCTAGTAATTGTCGTCCGGCAACCTGATCTGGATCAGCGATCAATTGCTCGCTAAGCTCCAAAATAATCACCATTTTTTCTTCGGTACTTCCCAAACCTTTAACATATTGCGCCTGACTCGTTTGGGAAAGCTCGGGAGAAGGCTGAATTTGAGAATGAGAAAAGTTATACACATCCGACACTGCATCAACCACGATTCCGATAACCTTGGCGTTAGACTCGGTTTCTACCGAAACGATTATCACAACCGTTTCATCGGTATAAG
>NZ_LWGA01001300.1:0-620 GCF_001635235.1 Oleiphilus sp. HI0117
GCCCGTCTCCTTATACAGTTATCTATGTTAGAAGTAAGCATAGGTGGATAAGCTTTCGCATCAAATGCTGTTTTTATCCAAGGCCCGGCCTTTAGGAATGCCAACTTGAAGCCTCGCTGGCGTTGATCTGGCGACGCATAACAATGCGCAAGGACAGGCACGCTAGGTAGATATCGGTCTCGGTCTTTCAATACCTTATGATAATCATCTCTGATGTTTTGAAGTAAGCGCTCTTTCCCTGAATTAAAGCACTCTGAAGGCGATTGATTTTTATCATCATAATCTTTAAGGATAAACTTTAAGCCAGCGAATAAATCATTCCCACCCATACTTAGACAATATACATCGAGTCTAACTCGATTGTATTTAGCATAGCGAAATACACTGGATTCACGCGAAACCTGCTTTGCCGTAGCCATTGAGACGCTACTATCCCACCAGTTTGCGCCAGTAGGAATAATCTGCATCAGGGCCTGATGTAAATTATTCGGTCCGTAGAAAAAATGTTTCTGCCTGCCAGGGTAATCAAACCAGGAGTCACCTTGCACTACAACATTAGGGTATCGACGACGATATAAACTTTTCGCAACCGTTACAAAACTTGGTCCTGAGCCAGCAAG
>NZ_LWGA01001301.1:0-809 GCF_001635235.1 Oleiphilus sp. HI0117
AGTCTGCAGTGATGTAGAATAACTCTTTACCTTTGAAGTTTTTCTTTAGGTATTTTGAAAGCACTTTAGCGCCCATCCAGGCGTTATAACTTTCCCTGAACATGTGGGTATGACCGTCTTTCCCCGTCGTGGCATTTGAGTAGGTTAGCGTGCCAAAGTATAAAGTGTCACGCGCTTTTGCAGCGTAGCCACCTGAAATAGAGACAGCGCTAGAGGAACCGCCAAAAATCATTTTTGCGCCCTGGTCATCGATCATGTGGACGACGTTTGTGGTAGATATTGCGGCTTTTGACTGAGTGTCTTTTTTAAGAAGCTTTATGGGTTTTCCTAGTATCCCGCCATTATTATTAATTTCTTCAACTGCCATATCGGCAGCACATTCTTGGGCGAGTCCTTGTACTTGGTAAGGGCCTGAAGCGGGATAGTTAAGGCCTATAATGACTTCATTTGCACTTAAACTACTGGCATGTGAGATTAATGTTAACAAGGATAGGCAGAAAAGCTTACGTAAAAGCATATAAAACTCATAAAATAGTGGATTAACAGGAATTTAGTTTAGTCCATACAACGTAAAGTCGCAGGGAATTTTGATGAGAAATTGTTTTATATCTATTGCTATACAAAAACTGATCCGCCAATAGTTTAGAGATGAGGCTCTCGCTTACAAATTACTTCTTTTTGATCAGTCTTTTGTTGTTGCAGGTGCTTCAATAGTTTTTTGGCAGAAGTCTTCACTTGTTTATTTTCATTCTTAGTCTGTAGCTCAATATACCTACCTAACATTTCACACTGTACGCATAAGTCCTGGA
>NZ_LWGA01001302.1:0-927 GCF_001635235.1 Oleiphilus sp. HI0117
TCCACGCTCAGCTGCCGACGTCGCAAATGCTAAACCAGCTGGGCCCGCGCCAATAACAGCCAACTTCTTAGCCGTTTCTACTGGAGATGAAGCAAACTCTGTTTCGTGACATGCCTTCGGATTCACCAAGCAGCTAGTTAGCTTGCCGCTAAATACGTGGTCAAGACAAGCCTGGTTACAACCGATACAAGTGTTGATCTCGTCGCTCTTGCCCTCAAAAGCTTTCTGAACAAAGTCAGGATCCGCAAGGAATGGGCGTGCCATCGACACCATATCGGCATCGCCACGCTCTAGAACTTCTTCAGCCACTTCCGGCGTATTAATACGGTTAGAAGTGATCAATGGAATATTAAGCTCTTTTTTGAACTTAGCGGTTACCCAAGTAAATGCTGCGCGCGGTACTTTTGTCGCAATTGTTGGGATACGTGCTTCATGCCAACCAATACCAGTGTTGATGATGGTTGCACCTGCTTTTTCAATCGCCTTACCTAGCTGTAGTACTTCTTCATAGCTGCTTCCACCCTCAACCAAGTCGAGCATAGACAAACGGTATATAATAATAAATTTTTCACCCACGGCTTCACGTGTACGACGCACGACTTCTACAGCCAAGCGCATACGGTTTTCGTATTCGCCACCCCATTGGTCATCACGCTTATTAGTACGCTTCGCTAAGAACTGGTTAATGAAATAACCTTCTGAGCCCATGATTTCAACGCCGTCATAACCACCTTTTTGAGCATTAACCGCTAACATTACGATATCACTGATCTGCTTTTCGATACCGGCTTCATCAAGTTCTTTTGGTGGAAAAGGGTTAATCGGTGCCTGAACAGCAGAAGGCGCAACCAAATTAGGGTTAAACGCATAGCGACCCGTATGTAGAATCTGCATACAGATCTTACCACCCGCTTCATGAACGGCATC
>NZ_LWGA01001303.1:0-861 GCF_001635235.1 Oleiphilus sp. HI0117
TCAAATAATAAGTTAGCGCTTACTAAGTCTAGAAGCTGAGTAAAAAAATGGCTCGCTTTATAGGTAGCTAACAGCATTCTTTTGGAAATAATTTGTAAGGCCATATTATGTCTTCAGATCCGGAGTCCGAACACTTAAAGCTTAAGTCGGGTTCATTTATAAATAACCCTCGTAACAGGGCGATTATTTATCAATTAATCCTGGTTTTCGCACTTGGCTACTTTTTCTATTCGATTGTTTCCAATGCAATCGCCAATATGGAAGCTCGAGGAATAAAAAGCGGTTTCGGCTTTTTATTTACTACCGCAGGCTTCGATATCTTAATGTCCTTGATTCCTTACGATGCGACACATACCTACGGGAAAACATTTATCGTAGGTTTGCTTAATACGATTATGGTTTCGATGATTGGTATCGTATTGGCAACTATTATCGGCTTTGTTATGGGGGTCGCTTATTTCTCCCACAACTGGTTAGTCAGACGCTTATCAGTCATTTATGTAGAAATATTTCGAAATATTCCATTATTACTACAAGTCTTCTTCTGGTATTTCGCTGTACTGGCTTCATTGCCCGGAGCGCGTGACAGTTTTTCTGTTGGTGAATCGATTTTTCTAAATGTTCGAGGCTTGTTTATCCCAAGTGTGATTGATGAGCAAGGCTCAATGTTTGTATACGCTTCATTGTGTATAGCGATTGCTGGCATATTCTTTCTTCGCCGCTGGGCGCATAGAAGGCAAGATGATACGGGCGAGCAGTTTCCTGTATTTTCAGTCAGTCTGGGTATTCTTTTTGGGCTGCCGCTACTGACAACACTAATAATGGGTGTTCCTTTTCACTTGGAATACCCAGAGCTTGGGC
>NZ_LWGA01001304.1:0-1249 GCF_001635235.1 Oleiphilus sp. HI0117
TTTCTACAATTTCTGCGCCTACTTGAAAAGTATTTTCGTCGACCTGTGTGCAGCGTAGTACTTTTACGGTTGCATCCAGAGCGGGAAACGCATCGTTGCTTGAAGGAAGCGATGTCCGGCAAGTTGCTCCTGCTGTTAGTTCTTCTTCTACTTCTATTAACATGCCTGCGCCACTAAGGTCACGGCAATAACCATTTACTTTGATGTCCGAGTTATCAACGGCTAGAGTGATTTCAGTATCGACTCTCATTCTGATGAAATCGCGTTTTTCATCCCAGGTACGGCTATACAGGTTATTCATCTATTCAACACCTCTTATGGATAAATGTCTCACCTTCATTTATATGTCTAAATATGGTTGCTGTCAAAGAGCAAAACCACAAGATATTCGACTATTAGCAATTGGTAAGATTCTAGTAATAAGTTGATGCGGATGAAATTCACCCCAGCGCATCAAGCTTGATGATACCGCTGGGGCAAAAGTTTTTCTATGGTGTGTTGCTCATTTTTAGAACGAAATGGGCAAATAATAGACTAAGTGTTTGTTTTTAAAGCAGCCTAAAAAATAAGCTTTTTTACGCCCAGCTATCATTTTTCTTAGAAGGTTTAATGATAGGAATTAATAAAGTTAGAATTACACCAAGTGTTACCAGGCCACCCCCGATTAACATCATGTTAGAATCTGACTTATCTTTTAATCTAAGATTCTCGGTTTGGATCAGTTCTAATTCGTTTCTAAGCTGCTCATTACTTTCTCTAAGCTCACGATTTCGCTTATCTAGATTAAGGGCATTGGCCGAAATAGACTTAATGTTCTTTAGCTCTTTGCTATTAGCATTAAGCTCTGAAGTGGTTTGAGTATGTTCTTTGCTAAGACTCTGGTGCTTCTTTTTCAAGTTGGCCAGTTGAGTTTGAGTTTCTTCGTAGTTAGCTTTTAGTTTAGCTAACTCCTGATTAGCTTGGGCTAGCTTAACTTTAGCAATAGGCTGCGCCGTTAGATATCTAGAAGGCAGATAGCCTTCTATGCCGCTTGGCGTTTTAACGTGTGCGTAGCCAGAGCTCAGCTTTTCAATAATTTCCAGCTTGGTGCCGCTCTTAAGTCCTTTGTGGACAATCCTAAACCCGACTCCTTCGCCGCTGCGTAAGGGAACTAAAAGGGTGTCGTCTATGTACATAGTTTCAGCTGATGCAGAGCTGATAGCCAACGCGAGTAAGCATATAGAGGCCGCGATCTTTGAAAGGAATGATG
>NZ_LWGA01001305.1:0-752 GCF_001635235.1 Oleiphilus sp. HI0117
CCAAATGGTCTATAACCAGGAAGGCATGACCGATGCGAGCACTGGCAGCCGCGTACAAGCAAAGTATCACATCAACGCTAACAACTTTGAGTTTGGCTATATCACGCCAGATGACAGCTGGGAAAATTACTGGCGCTCAGGAAGAAACCAGTTACTGGGATGGGATTCCACCCTCCCCGGCTCTGGAAATGGCGCTGCATCCATGGCACAAGAACTTGCACATTCCGAAGCCTTTGCCGAATGCCAAGTGAAAAAAGTTTTCCAGAATGTCTGCCTAAGAGAACCATCAGACGCTGCTGACCGAGCTGAAGTTGCATCAATGGTCACATCATTCAAAAACAGTGGATATCAACTCAAAAGAGTCTTTGCAGATTCAGCCACCTACTGCATGGGCGAATAGGAGGATATGACAATGAAAGCAACTAATACCTTAAAAAGCATTTGTTTATCACTCCTTGCCCTAATTCTACTTAGCGCCTGCGGTACTGACAGCGGCCAGGAAAATACCGACAACCCTAACACTAACCAAAACACCAGTACCGATGAGTATCTAGGCCCTGCGCCAGAAACTGACGATGCGCTAAAGTTTCAGACCGAGTTTTGGGAAAATATCGTTACTGAAAACCGCTGCGGCGCTTGCCACGGTGCTGATGGTCAGTCCCCTAAATTCGCACGCTTCGACGACGTTAACCTGGCACTTGCTGATGCCAGTAGCTTGATCGATCGAGATGACCCGGCAGAATCGGCTCTTA
>NZ_LWGA01001306.1:0-258 GCF_001635235.1 Oleiphilus sp. HI0117
ACCTATATTTGGATCAAGGTACGGCTCGTGGACGTTTGACGCCTCTCAAGGTAAGTAACGATGAGCAAAGCTGGTATGAACTTGGTGAGCCGCGCGAAGCCGATTTGGCTGAGTTAGACGTCATTCTTATGCGTAAGGATCCACCCGTTGATTCAGAGTTTATTTACGCTACGCATATTCTAGAACGGGCCGAGCAGCAGGGAGCTTTAGTATTAAATAAAGCCCAAAGCTTGCGAGATTGTAATGAAAAGCTATACG
>NZ_LWGA01001307.1:0-9677 GCF_001635235.1 Oleiphilus sp. HI0117
AAAAGCACAAGCAACCATAAAGCATGACAGCAAGCTTTTTCCATTTTTCCTGGTCATTGAGCAGAAAGTAGACCACGACCGGGAGGCTTAGGAAATAGAGTTGGAAGCCCGTTTCAGCGCCGACAAAGAATATACTCCCCAAGGTAACTTGCAGGCTGGCAATGAGTATCAACCAATAGGCGGAAAGGACAAACTTCTCCTGCCTGACCCAGTAGAATGTTCCGGCATAGCAGAGCGCATATAGGAAATCTGTAAAGCTGCTCAGCGCTTGTTGGTATTGAGTCCATAAAATAGCTGAATAGCATAAGGATACAATCACGCCGACCAGTGACACGCTAATAACGATTCGCTTACGATATTGTGTGCCTAGCTTGGTACTAAGAACTTCTGATTGCTGTGTAGATGCCTTATTTTGCTTCATGCCTGTTTGTTTATCCTAACATGTTGGCCAGTTTGTAGGGGCCTTCCAGTATATTGTGTGTTAACTGAACTTGATTCGATACACCTGTTTTTTGGTATATCTTTTTCAAGCGAGAGCGAACGCACTCTTTAGTGAGCTTGAGCTCTTCGGCGATTTCTGAGCCTGATAGCCCAGATATCACCTTGCTGAGAACTTGTGTCTCGGAGGCGGTCAGGCCATAAAAGTCAGCCAGGACTAGATTGAGCTTCTCAAAGCTGTCTTTCTCGACAGGACGCATCACCACGAGTGAACCTTTCGCTTTCCATATCTTATTTTCATGCGCAGACTTTCGGTAGGGCGTAACACCAATATGCCATTCATTGCCTCCACCAACGTATGCATCTAAACGAATGAAGCCTCCTGGAAACAAATCTATTCCCTGCGAAGCAAGAATGCATTGCATGACAAGGTGCTGTAGCCGCTTGTTGGCGGCAGGGTTCTTCAGTGCGAGGCGGTCATGTTTTAAGGTGAGCACCTCACTCGATTTTGCAAACTCTTCTGCCCGGGCGTTCATAGGTTTGGAGACATAATTCTCCATCACCAAAAAAATAGCAGCTTCAGTACTACTTTTTAGCTGCTCTTGCACCTGGCTTTGTAGCTGGGCAAGTTTGGTTTGGGTGGATATGGTAAAAGCGCGCGTTAGGTGTGGTACAAAGATGCCGAGAATTTTCTTTGTTTGGTTATCAAAATCCTGCTGAGTATCTGGGCGGTAAAAGGTGATGCTGGCAATGAACTGGGTATCTCGATAAAAGCAGGTGCTGATACTATGGAAGCAATCATTTTCACGGAATAGCTCCTGATAGACTTTAGAAGAGCGTTAGCTTTGGCTATCTAATAGCTCTGAGCCTTTTTTGATTGAACTGGTAGACATGTCTTCGACGCTTAGTCTGCGTTCATCAAGGGGGGCGTATTCTTCGCTATATGACTCGATAGTTTTGTCGTTAAATCGATTAGCAACGATACTAAGTTGCTGGGACTTCCTATCAGTAATCGTTAGATAGCCGCCCAGCGCTTCAATTGCATCGCAGATATCGCTGATAACCTCTTCCCATACATCGTCGTAAGCGACCGATTCATATATATGAGCGACAAGGTCGACAATTTTATTGTTGTAGTTCATTGCTATGCCACGAGACCTATAACTGCTGAGCGATCTAGATTTAAGCGCTTGAGAGATCTTTAAGTTGTAAAGATAGTAACGGAATTCCTGAGTAGATTTCCAGTTTAATAAGCGCTAGTTCACAGAATTGGCATTGAATTAGAAAAAAATTCCTGGGTCGCCATTTGGGCGGAGAATTGTCAAGACCCAGACGGGTTCGATTAAGAATATATTCTACGTATAGTAGTACTTGGCTTGCCTGAGCACTGTTTGCACGGATTAGCAACGGTGTTCTGGGCCAGTCACTAGTTAGGCAAGCCTTTTACTTTTGCGCATCGCATTTACAGCTCTTGTTTGGCCTGAATGTTAAGCTGGCCTTGTGCAAAAGTTTTCTCATTATTATTTAGTGTTTTTTCAAGCGCTAGATTCAGTTTTCGCAAGGACGCGGCCCCATTGTTTCTATTCCGATCAAAAAAACTATCTTGAGATAAGCTTAAGAGAAAAACGCTGTTTTTTATATAATTCTTGTTTTGACGACTGCTTAGGTCGTGTACTCATATATGGTATCGAGTGCTAGGTGGTCTTTTTGGAAGTAGTCATCAAAACACTTTAGTACGAGCGGGCTGCGGAGTTTATCTTCTAGTGCTCGTATCTCATCCATGCTCAACCAATGAGCAGCAATAATATCTTTATCGAGCTTATCGCTCTCTTTTTCAAGTGCTTCGGCGGCAAAGCAAAAGCGGTAATAACATACGCCATTTTGTGGGGCGGTATAGGTATATAAGCCAATAAATCCCGTGAGCTTGACGCGCCAGCCGGTCTCTTCCAACGTTTCTCGAATAGCGGCTTCTTGTATGCTTTCACCTTGCTCTATATGACCGGCAGGTTGGTTGAATACGGTTTTCCCATGAGAGCGTTCTTCAACGAGTAACAGCTTGCCATCTCGCTCGACAAGCGTGGCGACGGTTGCATGGGGTGTCCAGGTCATGATTGTGTTAAATCCTTTATATAGTCGGTGTGCCAGTAAAGCGGATATCTTATCAGTGAGCTGAACATTTCAAAATACTGAGAAAGACTTATTTAGTTGTCTCAAGTTCCTTCTCTTGTATATGGAAAGTAGACTGTGTTTTAGCTTGCAAGATCATCTCGGCGGCCTTTTCTGCCATCGCGATAATGGGGGCGTTCGTATTACCGCTAACCAGAGTCGGCATTGCTGAGCCGTCGATTACTCGCAACTTTTTAATACCATGAACTTTCAGCTCACTGTCTACGACAGCCATAGGGTCATTGCCCATTTTGCAGGTGCCGCTAGGGTGATATACCAAGCCTAGCCGTTCTTTACACTTCTTCAAAAGTGCCTCATCTGATTGGATGTTATTACCTGGGTGCAACTCTTCGCCACGATGCCCATCAAAGGCTGGGCTTGCTAATATTTTCCGAGCAACCCGAATGCCGTTGACTAATACTTTTGCATCCTCAGGGTCGGAGAAAAAGTTGAAGTCGATTTTGATTGGCTCTCTTGGGTCTGCTGATTTTAAGCTGAGTTTGCCTCGGCTTTTAGGGCGAAGGACGCAAACGTGAAGAGAGTAGCCATGGCTAGACAGGAGTTTTAAATCGCGCCCGCAGTCGTCAAAGAGTAAGGGAACAAAGTGCATCTGAATGTCGGGTACCTTTACCTCGGGGCTAGACTTCAAAAAGGCGCCCGCCTGGGTAATTGAGTTCGCCAGATTGCCTTGCTTGTCGCGCAGATATTTAAGAGTGTCGGGTAGCATTTTTAGCAGTCCGCCGGGGCTTGTCGAGAAACCATCCTTCTTTTTGCTTTTCACCAAAACACAGGCATCAACATGTTCCTGCAGGTTCTTTCCGACGCCGGGCAAATCCTGTATCACTTCGATACCATGTTGTTGAAGCTCCTCTTTATCGCCGATACCTGAAAGCATAAGCGTTTGAGGAGAGTTGAAGGCGCCGCCGCACAACAGCACTTCTTTACGTGCATGGACGGTATGCTTTTCACCTTGTTGAGTAAACTCGACCCCTGTTGCGACTTTGTTCTCGATGAGAATTTTATCGACAAAGGCCTCGCATTCAACAAAGAGGTTTTGCCTTGTCATGGCCGGCTTTAAATAGGCGCGTGAAACGCCGCAGCGCTCGCCATCTTTGATGGTAAATTGATAATAGCCCGCGCCTTCAAATTGTGGTCCGTTGAAATCTTCTGTTAGAGGGTATCCTGCTTGCTCACTTGCAGCCAAAAAACACTCGTTAAGCGGGTAAGTGTTTTGCGTGTCAGAGACATAGATAGGGCCTTCTCCACCATGATAGTCACTGGCACCGCGCTCGTTGGTTTCTGATTTTTTGAAGTAGGGCAGCATGTCATCAAAGCTCCAGCCAGGGTTTCCTTGTGCTTCCCAGGTATCGTAGTCTGATTTGTGACCGCGAATATAAACCATGGCATTGACAGCACTGCTGCCGCCGAGAGTTTTTCCGCGAGGACAAAATAGAGGCTGCCCGTTACGTATATCGGCAACCGGCTCAGACTCGTAGCGCCAGTTATATTTCTTACTATACATGAAGTAAGCAAAAGCCCCGGGAACCTTGATCATCGGGCTTTTATCTCGCGGCCCGGCTTCCAGCACAAGCACGGTTTTATCACCTTCTTGGGATAAACGCTGAGCTAATACGCTGCCCGCAGAACCAGCGCCAATGATGACGTAATCGAAAGTCAGTGAGTCCATGTGGTGTGCGCCTCTTATTATTATCAAATAAGCTCATCGTTTTGAGAACAAGCTTATCAATGTGGTCGTGTATTTGTTGAAGATAGTTTGAACGATAGGAAGGGGCTTGAAAAGGGAAATCTCACTTGTGAGCCTTGCTAGTAAGGGGGAGGTTCTTTAACTAGAAGAGGGTTTACAGCCTTAGGCTCTAAACCCAGAGTGGAATAACTGTTCGCAAGATAGTAATTATGCGGCTTGTTGTGGAGAAGGCGCTTCTGGTCTCTCAGGTACCAGTTCTTGGTATAGCTCGTCCAGTGCCTCGTTGAAATTACTTGCCAAAAAGCTGACCTTATCAGCAATCGATTCACAGCTAGTCAGGCTGATTGTTAGTGTATCGACATAGCTGGTGACCACAGCAGTTAGCGCCATGTTATCAACGATCGGTGCAACGCCTTCAAGAGATTTTAGCTCGGCGCCATTCAGAAACAAGGGAACCTTGGGGCCCGGTACATTGGTGATAATCAGGTTGAAAACGGGCTTTAGAATATTGGCTAGACGAAGGCGTGTATAAGCTTTCATGGTTAAGGAAGAAGACCACGAGGGAAGATGCTTCATGATTCGTTCAACCGCGACTTTATAGTTAAACTCTTTGGCTCTAAGGGCATTTTGATGAATCATGCCAAGTCGGGAGCTCGGGCTGTCGAGGTCTGTCGCGAGCGATATGAGCATTGGAGAGATTAGGTTCCCTCCTGAACTTTTTGGGCTTCCTTGTTCGTCCTTTTCTCGTTTTGATACGGGAATCATAGCGACTAAAGATTCTTCAGGAAGCTCATTGCTTGTTTCCAGGTTCTTTCGCAGAGCACCTGAGCAGATTGCTAATACAACATCATTGATTGTGCTGCCCGGGTAGGCCTTTCTAATTTCCTTTACTTTGTAGAGCGGTAGATGGGCGCTTGCAAAGAAATGCTTTTTACTGATTGCTTGATTGAACGGCGTTTCAGGTGCGGTGAAAAAGTGCGGAGGACGCTGTTCCTTATCGAGCATTCTAAGTGCTTGGGAGCTAAAGATAGAGTGACTCAGACGTTTAGCTAGGCCGTAAACCTTAAGTGGGCTGCGATAGGCGTTTTGAATGTGCTTGCTACCAATTTCATAAACGGTGCTCGGCAAGTCTTGGTGTTCGGGTTTCCAATCATCGGTAAGCTCGGCTTGCGGGGCGCTTTTAGGGCTTAGTAAGCCAGCGAGAATATGCTCGGCAGACATACCATCGACTGCGGCATGGTGAAACTTCAGCAGGACAAAAAACTCATCCGGCTTGTTTTCACTTTCCATATACATTATTTCCCACAAAGGCCTGTGATGATTTAGTGCGCGACTAAAGAACTGGTTGATAACCTGCTTTTTGTCATGTTCGTGCAGCTCACCTTTCAAACTTGTGTGGAACAAGTGTTGATCAATATCAAAGCTCTCATCGTCTAACCAGGCTGGTCGATCAAGGTCTAGGATTTGTGTCGCCAGCTTCTTTCTAAAAACAGGCGATATCGACAGATGCGATTGAATATGACTCTTGAACTGCTCGAAGGTCATTGTCTTGTTCTTAGGCTGAGAAAAGGTCAGCGTGCAGCCGATGTGCATGGGTGATCTGGCAGATTCGAGGTGTAAAAATGAAGCATCGAGATTGGATAGTCTGTGCATGGTGCCTCCGGGGTGGCTACACGTTGCTGGATGAGTTAGCTAATTCTTTCATTTGTGCGCACAACTGTAAACTCAAATGTTGATTTTGTTTGATCTGTGTCTATTTGTTTTTTTAAGTGATTGATTTTTTATTGATTGTATTTTTTATATTTCGGTGTTTTGTACGCTGAAATTTCATTTTTGTGTTCATATTCTTTGTTCAGCTTTCATTCAGCTTTAGTGTTTTAAGATTATTCCACCTTCTAAAAAGAAAGAGGAATATGAACATGAAACAATTAACCTACTCAAGAAACTACCTACCTCAGCCTACGGTATTGGTGGCGTTTATTATTGTGGCGATGCTATTCAGCTCGCTTAGCTATGCGGGTGGAAGGAGTCACCGTTCAATCGACTTTGCTCGCGTAGTGAAGGTGGAGCCGATTATTAAAACCATTGAAAAAAGAATTCCCGAAGAGGAATGTTGGACTGAACAGGTTCGATATGATGATTATCCTAGAAGTGAGCATTCACATACTAGTACTATTCTTGGCGGTATTATTGGTGGCGCAATTGGTAATGCTGTAGGGCACCGAAGCAAAAACAAGAAGATTGGTACGGCTGTGGGTGCAATATTAGGGGCCTCAGTGGGGAGCGATATCGCCTCGAATGAGCGTCGTCGGTATAAAACAAGGTCACACTACCGTGATGAACAGCGCTGCGAAACCCGGCATCGTATAAGCTATGAAGAGAAGGTGCTCGGCTACCATGTATGGTATCGTTACAAGGGTGAAAGATATAAGACCCGAATGGATCAGAAGCCGGGTAAGAAAATAAAAGTGCGTGTCAGGGTGGAACCTTTTTAGAAGGGAGCTGTGACACCGAAAGAAGCCTCGTTAGTTGGCAACGTTCGCAAAGGTGATTGCTATGAAACTCGTAAAACTTTTTTTGTCCGCCGTGTTGCTGGTGTGCTTATCCGCAAACCTGGTCGCAGAGACAAAGAATGAGAGAATTGGTCGAGATCAAGCAATTGCCCTTGTTCAGGAAAGGTTCGAAGGAAAGGTCCTGAAAGTTCAGCTCAAAGAAACGCCCCGTGGTAGCGTCTATCGGGTTAAGTTTTTAACTAAAGCGGGTCGAGTTAGGGTGTTGCATGTCGATAGCCTGAGTGGTGAGCTGCTCAGTGGCGCCAAGTAAAGAGAGCTAGACGATGAAGCTTCTAGTGATTGAAGATGAAAACAAACTGCGAGAACAGTTGGCAGATGCTTTAAAGCAACAATCTTATTGTCTTGAACTCGCGGCTGATGGTGAAGAAGGTTTATATAAGGGAATGGAGTTCCCGATCGACCTGGCGGTTGTGGACTTAGGTTTGCCAAAAATTGAAGGCGTTGAAGTGATTCGTCGTTGGCGAAAAGCGGGGAGGGACTTCCCTATATTGATACTGACTGCTCGCGGAAATTGGCAAGATAAAGTTGAAGGCCTGGATGCTGGTGCAGATGACTACCTGGTGAAGCCTTTTCATGTCGAAGAGTTATTTGCACGTATTAAAGCCTTGCTCAGACGTTTTGGCGGCCAAGCCTCTTCAGTGCTAAAGTTTGAGACTCTGACAATAGACCTATCGGCCAAGCAAGCCACAGTAAATGATAGCGCGATTGACTTAACTGCTTTTGAGTTCAATATTCTAGAGTACCTTTTGCTAAATTCTGAGCGACCAGTCTCGAAGGCTGAGTTGACCGAGCACCTTTATGAGCAAGACTACGACCGGGATAGCAACGTGATAGAGGTCTTGGTTGGCCGTCTTCGAAAGAAACTTGAAACGGCTTGTAAGCTTTCCTTAATCAAAACTGTGCGAGGGCAGGGTTATCGCTTCCTTCACCCTTCAGAGTAAGTGTTGATGAAGACTTGCTTGATGAAAAACTGGCTGCTGACAAGTATACAAGGGCGCTTGGCGTTGGCTTCAGTCTTATTGCTACCCCTTATTTGTGGTGCCTTGGCTTGGGTGCTTGAGCGCGCTTATTCTGCTAGCTTGCTGGAAGCCCAGCATCAAAAAATGACGACACAGGCTTATGCTTTGATTGCATCGGCCGAACTGGAATCCCAATCGCTTTGGTTGCCTGAACTGGTGACTGATGATCGTTTGAACCAAGCTTTTTCTAATCACTATGCTTTTGCTTTTAATCATCAAGATAACGCTCTCTTGTGGAAGTCTCTCTCCGCTCAAGGACGCTTGGACACGGTTGAGTATGATGTAAGTGAGCTAAGCCTGGGAGACCCAAAATTCCTTCGTTTACCTATTAGTGACGTGCCTTTTTTCCACCTACATTATTTAGTTGAGTGGGAAGATGGTGAGCGTGTTTTACCTTTCCGTTTTGTTGTCTTGGAAACGCAAGATGCTTATCGCCAAGCAATGGAGGAGTACAGAGCCTCGCTTTGGTTTTGGTTGAGTGCGGTAGCGCTGGCACTCATTGCACTTCAGTTCATGATACTGAAGTGGGGGCTTCGCCCTATTGCTGCTTTAAGTCATGACTTGAGTGTGATTCAGAAAGGTGAGTCGGATTCGCTGAAAGGCAATTATCCCTTAGAGCTTCAGGAGATGACGGATAGTATTAATCGTCTTATTTCCCACGAAGCTCATCAGCGAGAACGCTATCGGAATACCTTAGCGGACCTGGCACATAGCATTAAAAACCCTTCTGCCATTATTAGCAGCGCCTTGAATCAGGCGGGAAACTCCCTACCTGATGATATGCGCAATACCTCATGGCTCCAGGATATTGAGGAGCAGAATGAGCGCATCGATAAAATACTTTCCTACCAGCTAACACGCGCCGTTGGGGGTGTGGCAGCCCCGTTTAATAAGGCCGTAGTAGTCAAACCCTTGTGCGATAAAATCTGTGCAGCCATGGGCAAGGTCTATCATGATAAGTCGATGACTTTGGCTTGTGATATCTCCGGCGACGCAGTCTTTAGGGGAGATGAAGGTGACCTGATAGAGCTCTTAGGCAACTTGATCGATAATGCTTTTAAATACGGAAAGGCGCAGGTTAATGTTCATGCAAGGGCCCATGACAATACCTTACGGATCACCATTGAAGATGATGGCCCGGGGATAAGTGAAGCTGAGCAGGCAAAGCTCGTCAGACGAGGCCAGCGCGCGGACACTACGATTCCCGGCCAAGGAATAGGTTTAGCTGTAGTAAATGATATTGTCGAGAGCTACGGCGGGACGCTAAGATTATCTGATTCTGAATTAGGCGGGCTAAGTGTAGAGCTCGCCTTTTCTCAGGGTTTATAGAGCTTTTTTGTGCTAGAAAGGCAAAGGGTATTCCCTAAGTACTTTGAAAATAGCCTTCAGGTCATCTTTGGATAACTCAACTTTAAAGGCTTCGATATCTTCTTCCAGCTGCTGCAAACTGGTGGCGCCAATAATTGTTGATGTGACACCATCGACCTGATTACACCAGGCTAATGCCAATTGTGCCGGCGTGATATCGAGTTGCTTAGCAATCGAGGCATAGGCACTGACAGCCGTCTCGACATTTGGCTTGTCCCGTAAAATACCATTGCGTTGTGGAATGCTCCAGCGACTACCATCAGGCCTTTCTCCATTTAGATATTTACCGCTTAATACGCCGCCACCAAGCGGAGACCAGGGAAGGTAAGCGACATCCTGGTGAACACAGTTTTCAATCAGGTAAGGCCAGTCTTTGGTATGTAGTAGATTAAACTCATTTTGTATTGA
>NZ_LWGA01001308.1:0-636 GCF_001635235.1 Oleiphilus sp. HI0117
TGTAAATGTAGTATTATTCTAACTAAACATACTTGGTTTAAAACGGAGCATTACATGCAAGATAATAGACATCCACAAGCTCAGGCGGCTCACACTCAAGGTGATAACCTCGCCAATATTATGGGTGCTAATTCGCAAGCGGCTTTAGGTGCTGATGTTTCATCGGTACTTAAGAACACATACATGCTATTAGGTTTAACGCTGGCCTTTTCAGCTGCCGTTGCCTATATCGCAATGGTTATTAACGCGCCACACCCTGGCATGATCATAACGCTGGTTGGTTTTTACGGTTTACTGTTCGGTATTCACAAAACGGCTAACAGCGGCATGGGTCTTGTACTTACCTTCGCACTGACAGGCTTTATGGGTTATACAATTGGCCCCATCCTTAGCATGTTCATTGGCGCAGGCGCTGGCCACTTAGTTGCTAACGCACTTGGCTTAACCGCATTCGTATTCTTTGGTCTTTCGGCTTATGCCTTGATCACACGTAAAGACTTTAGCTTCTTGGCAGGTACGATTACTGCTGGTTTCTTTGTTCTTTTAGGTGCAATGGTTATTGGTATCTTTACCGATATCGCGGGTTTACAGCTAATGATCTCTGCGGGGTTTGTACTTTTCTCGTCTATGATCATT
>NZ_LWGA01001309.1:0-1203 GCF_001635235.1 Oleiphilus sp. HI0117
TAGCCCCATTCCCAAATGAATACCTTGCTGTAGGGCATGATCATTGGCTTGAACTACGATGTTTTTTTGACCATTGATTACGATAACGGCTTGCTGTTCGTCCTGATTGCATGCTGCCTGGTTTAAAAACAGGCTATCGATTTGTAGTGAAGGGAAGTGGAGGTAAAGCCATAAAGTTGATAGAGACATAGCATCACCTTTATACCGCTTTAGAAGCAGGGAAGGGGATGATGTTGTTCGTGTTTTGTAGTGCCAGTGAAGGCCAATAAGAAGACATATTGAGAGAGAATTCGGGTTTTGGCCAGGCACCTTTTTGTTTTGCGATGGTAATCGCGATACCTCGCTCTTCAGCCTTTAGTTGCAAGCTCAAATTGACTGGTAGTGAAAGGCTTTGCTGCTTTGCTGTTCGAAAGATGAACTGACGGCACTGCCCCTGATTACTGGCTAATTGTAAGCGTTGAATATGATGAACTTCTAGTTGGTTTTGCCACAGGAGTACGGCCTCACAGGCACCACTTTTCAAGCACTGTTCTGCAGACCACAAGGCTTCATTCGCAGAGTTAGTATTAATAAATAGTATGCGCTCTAACTCAATGCCTTGATGATAAAAGAACTCAGCACTCAAAATACCTGGCGGGTTGATAAATATGCAGAGGCCTTGTTTGTTTATTAACGAGGGTAATAACAGGCGAAGCTCGCCGATACCACAAGTTGAGTGCAGCATTACAACGCCTTTTTTTGGAAAGCCGCCAGACAAGTGAACATCGAGCTCGGAGTAGCCGGATGTTTCGAACTCAGGTGCTTGTTGCCTACTCCGGCCATGCCAGATTAGCTGTTTCTTTTCGAGTAAATCAATGAAGTTTTTCATAGTAAATGCCTGTATGGATATACAGTATATTATTTCTTGAATATATTCTGCAAGTGTAATTTCAGTCGCCTATTTGGGGTCCTAGGGATTTTGCCTCCATATATTGCAAAAACCTCTGAAGCCCCCGTCTGCCGTGGCTTGTAGAGGGGTATCAACTTTCATTTCTAGGTCGATAGCCCTCAATCGGTGCCATTAAGTCCTCCAGTTTTGGCAGTTCGCCCGTCGGCGCGAACGTGTATGTACCCCGGAAGTTGATGTTCTCCCAAGCTACCGGTGAGGCCCGCTTGACTGTTTCCTGGTATCTGTCATTGCGCTGTTCCTCGAAGCTGTCCAGC
>NZ_LWGA01001310.1:0-888 GCF_001635235.1 Oleiphilus sp. HI0117
TCCAGGCAATCAGGTAGCGTATCTTTACAAATAACCAGTGAGTGGTAACGGGTTGCGGTGAAAGGGTTAGTCAATCCCTTAAATACGCCCCTATCGTTATGATGCATGGCTGAAGTCTTACCGTGCATCACCTGCCCGGCACGAATGATATTTCCGCCAAAAGCCTGGCCAATACTTTGGTGACCCAAACAAATACCAAGAATTGGAAGCTTGCCTTTAAAGTGCTCAATGGCAGCCAGTGATACACCGGCTTCGTTTGGCGTACAGGGGCCAGGTGAAATCACAATTTTACTAGGTTTTAGCGCTTCAATTTCTTCGATGGTAATTTCATCGTTACGGTAAACATGAACATCGGCACCGAGTTCGCCCAAGTACTGAACAACGTTGTAGGTAAACGAGTCGTAGTTATCAATCATTAATAGCATTGTTTTTCTCCTTACCCGTCTAAGCCTTGAGTTGCCATTGCCACCGCTCTGAATACAGCGCGCCCTTTATTCATGGTTTCATCCCACTCACTTTGCGGTACCGAGTCTGCAACGACTCCCGCACCGGCTTGAATATGCAATACCTGGTCTTTTATGACCGCGGTGCGAATGGCAATCGCCGTGTCCATATTGCCATTCCATGAGAGGTAACCAACAGCGCCGCCATAAACGCCCCGCTTAACCGGCTCAAGCTCATCGATGATTTCCATCGCACGAATTTTCGGGGCACCACTTAGAGTACCGGCAGGGAAAGTCGCGCGTAATACATCAATCGGACTGGTATCGGGTTTTAGCTTGCCGGTCACGTTCGAGACAATGTGCATAACATGAGAGTAGCGCTCTATCACCATTTTATCGGTGAGCTCTACACTGCCAATTTCACTAACGCGGCCAGCATCATTTC
>NZ_LWGA01001311.1:0-382 GCF_001635235.1 Oleiphilus sp. HI0117
CATCGTTACGGTAAACATGAACATCGGCACCGAGTTCGCCCAAGTACTGAACAACGTTGTAGGTAAACGAGTCGTAGTTATCAATCATTAATAGCATTGTTTTTCTCCTTACCCGTCTAAGCCTTGAGTTGCCATTGCCACCGCTCTGAATACAGCGCGCCCTTTATTCATGGTTTCATCCCACTCACTTTGCGGTACCGAGTCTGCAACGACTCCCGCACCGGCTTGAATATGCAATACCTGGTCTTTTATGACCGCGGTGCGAATGGCAATCGCCGTGTCCATATTGCCATTCCATGAGAGGTAACCAACAGCGCCGCCATAAACGCCCCGCTTAACCGGCTCAAGCTCATCGATGATTTCCATCGCACGAATTTTCGGG
>NZ_LWGA01001312.1:0-716 GCF_001635235.1 Oleiphilus sp. HI0117
CTTCATTCCAATGCTCGATACTGCCACCTGGCTGAGTTATCTCGTAAGGTGCCATTGATGCGTCACCAACAAAGAGTACTTTGTAGTCAGAAGAATATTTGTGAATCACATCGTAGATCGGCATGCTTTCGTTTGAACGACGAATATTGTTCTTCCATACACTTTCGTAAATAAAGTTATGAAAGTAGAAATACTCCATATGCTTGAATTCAACACGCGCCGCAGAAAACAACTCTTCGCAAACTTTTACATGAGGGTCCATTGAACCACCAATATCAAAGAAGATCAGCACCTTCACAGTATTGTGGCGCTCAGGCACAAGCTTAAGGTCAAGGTAACCGGCATTACGCGCGGTAGACCTTATTGTATCATCCAAGTCCAACTCATCAGCTGCCCCCTGACGAGCGAACTTACGCAAACGACGCAGCGCAAGTTTGATATTTCGAATCCCAAGCGTTACATCGCCATCAAGGTCTTTGTAGCCACGCTTCTCCCAAACTTTAACAGCACGACCATTTCGACCGTTTTTCTGTCCAATTCGAAAACCTTCAGGGTTATAGCCATTCGCACCAAAAGGTGATGTACCACCGGTACCAATCATCCGGTTCCCGCCTTGGTGCTTTTTCTTTTGCTGCTCGATCCGCTCTTTAAACGCTTCCATTAGCTCTTCGAGGCCGCCCATGGCTTCGATTTTATCCTTTTCTTCCTGAGTTAAG
>NZ_LWGA01001313.1:0-345 GCF_001635235.1 Oleiphilus sp. HI0117
ATTCAAAGAGTTCTCCCAACATAAGCCTGCTCATATGTCTTTGGCCTATCACTGGGCACGAATGATAGAAGTCCTTCACTGTGTCGAAAAGATCAAAGAACTACTTCTTGACCCGGATATTATGGGTACGGATCTCAAACTAACCGGCGATCGTCGTGAAGAAGGGATAGCCGTAATCGAAGCGCCGAGAGGCTCTTTATTCCACCATTACAAAGTCAATGAGAATGACCAAGTCACCTACTGCAACTTGATTGTCTCGACAACCCATAACAATACCGCCATGAACAAAGCAGTGACCGATGTCGCCCGAAAATATATTTCAGGCAAGAACAAAATATCGGAAGG
>NZ_LWGA01001314.1:0-523 GCF_001635235.1 Oleiphilus sp. HI0117
ACCGTCGAATTCCTGATTAGCACCAATCCTGGACAGCCCCCCAAAGCCATCAACAAAGTTGCCTCAGGCGGTGAGCTGTCCCGAATCAGCTTAGCGATTCAAGTCATTGTCGCTCAAAACTCGACCATTCCAACACTGGTTTTCGATGAGGTGGATGTAGGCATTGGCGGCGGCACAGCACAAATTGTTGGCCGACTACTCAAATCGCTAGGCAAGAATGGACAAATCATTTGCGTTACCCACCTGCCACAAGTTGCCTCACAAGGTGACAACCATTATTTCATTAGCAAGAAATCAATTGACGGAAAAGTTAGCTCTTCGATTGACTTGCTTAATAAGAAAGCCAGAACCGAGGAAGTTGCTCGCATGCTAGGCGGTATTGAAATGACCGAGCAGACACTTGCTCATGCCAGGGAGATGTTGGAGACCGCATAAAAACTATAAACCACCGAGAACACTGAGCAACTTTCAGCCTTCACAGAGAAAAGCTTTTAAGACTTTTCTTTTTTCTCGGTGAAGCGTA
>NZ_LWGA01001315.1:0-419 GCF_001635235.1 Oleiphilus sp. HI0117
AACCACCATAGTTTTACCCTTAACCTGAACTAATCCCTGATCCTCAAGGGTCTTGAGTACACGTCCAACCATTTCACGAGAACAGCCAACTATTCGCCCTATTTCTTGACGCGTAATCTTAATTTGCATGCCGTCTGGATGAGTCATCGCATCAGGTTCTTTACATAAATCCAGTAAAGTGCGTGCAACACGACCCGTTACATCAAGAAATGCTAAGTCACCCACCTTACGCGTTGTCTGTCGCAAACGACTCGCCATTTGCTCACCAATAAAATACAAAATACGCGAGTCTTGAGACGATATTTCCCGGAACTTGTTGTAGCTGATCTCAGCAACTTCACACTCGGTTTTGGCTTTAACCCAGGCACTTCGAGAGTCCAGATTATCAAACAAGCCCATCTCACCGAAGAAATCACCGG
>NZ_LWGA01001316.1:0-344 GCF_001635235.1 Oleiphilus sp. HI0117
ATAAGACGTTTCCATAAAGTCCAGCTGTCACTTACTCACTGTTTTTAATATCATTTAATAGATTCAATAATTTGCGACGTCAACGCAAAAAAACAATGAGTAGAGTAATGGATTATTTGCACGTCTTGATCAAAGCAACTTTTACATCAGTTTGTCTAATGCTAATCGGTGGCTGTACTGGCGATAGTGATAGCTCTGAACCACAAATAGCTGCTGTCGAGCTATCCAGCCCACCACTCGAAATACTTGGATTCCCACCCCAAACCCTATACTACGATAGTCCATTTACATTTACTTTTGGTGCTGCTGGTGGGTCTGGTGCATATCAAATGGCCTATGTTAAG
>NZ_LWGA01001317.1:0-319 GCF_001635235.1 Oleiphilus sp. HI0117
TATTTAAAGATCCCTGCTGACGCCTTGCAAGATGAGTCTTCAGAATTGGCGCAGAATATGCCCGATTGCCAGTTCCTGTTTGCGCAGAAGCAGGAGCAAGGAAGTTGGTATCAACGCTTGTTGGCTTTATCTGTTGACCCTCTGCTCTACAGAGAAAATTCGCCGCATTCTAGGCAAGCAGCTAGCACAGAAGCAAGTGTGCCTCGAATTGAGGTTATTAATTTGACCGAGACAGCTATTGAAGGTGATAGAGAGCTGACTTTGTTAGAACTTATTGAAGAAGTAAAAACTTATATTCAGCAAAGGCGAGAGCAACAAA
>NZ_LWGA01001318.1:0-27548 GCF_001635235.1 Oleiphilus sp. HI0117
GCTTGCGGTCAAAGGAATAGACACTGGCAGAGCACTATTTGGAGTTGTTGCAATACCTGTTTTTTTTGTCTTGTATTTACTCACATTTGTTTTAATAGAGCAAAATCAGCTAGTTGGCGATAATATAGAATTTTCCTTGATAGTTGTTCTACTACTTATGGTTGTAGCTTTTTTTCTATCACTTCATAGCTACAGAAGGTCAGCAGGACTAATATTCCTTTTCAATAAGAGCAATGGAATTGTTGAAGTTTTTAGACATAAAGGATTAGTCTCTAAGTATTCACTAGGAAGAAATGTGAAATTAAAGCTTCAACGCGCACAGGGCATAGTGAGGAGAATTGATGGAGGGAGTGAAAGGCTACTTACGTACCACGCTGTATTAATTGGTAGCAAGGGTGAAGTATGGATCGGTGCTTCGGCTTTCACACAGAGAGGGCTATTAAAAAAAGTTAGAGTCATCTGTGACTATTTCGACGCCGAACATGAAGTATCAAAAGACATACTAAATAGTTATGAATCTAGTATAAAATATCAGCAACTACGTAATAAATAATGAATCTGCGCCACATTGTTTATGGCAATCGGGCCAAACGTGAAACAAGCTCGTAGGTCTGCCTTTGGCACTTTGCTGACAAAGTTTAGGCAGGGTATTTGTAGGCTCTAGTCGAAACCGCTATTTCATTGCGTGCCGACTTTTACAGCTTATCTATAGCATGGTCTCAATTCAGCTTAAGTAAGCGCTACTCTACTCTGACCCCGGCTTTTTTCTGGCACGAAAATATTCCGGTTCTTCACTTGAATCAATCAATTCTCGCCGGACCAAATCCAGAGCTAAGGCTGAAACTAGTTCCTGAAAAAACACCCTGCTACCCGGAAAGTAGAATTCACGTGCTTTGATATTGTTCTTTGCACCCCAAGCGACCCAAACAGTACCAACTGGCTTTTCTTCGGTACCGCCATTTGGACCAGCGATGCCTGATACCGACACTCCTATGTCTGCACCACTTAATTCGAGCACACCCGCCAGCATCTCTCTGACAACAGGCTCGCTCACAGCACCATACTTATCCAAAGAGTCTTGCGACACGCCAAGTACTCGATGTTTAATCTCATTGGAATAAGAGACAACACCCGCTTCAAACACTGCCGATGCGCCGCTAATCTCTGTCACTAAAGAAGCTATCTTGCCGCCCGTACAAGACTCGGCAAAGGTAAGCGTTTTACTTTCGGCATTAAGCTTATCTACGACAACGTGAGCAATAGAGCGTTGATCCTTAGTGACAATATGATCACCAAGCAATGCTTCTATCTTCTTGCCCCATTCACCTAAAGTAGCATGATGTTCTAGCCTATCAACCTTCAGTTTCAGTTCTATTAGAGGTAGAGAGGCTCGAAAGCCTATCTCAATGCAAGCAGGCAAATCCGGAAAGGTCTGAGCCAGCACCTGCTGAAGTTTTGATTCACCATAACCAAAAACGCGGTAGCGAAGGCGCTTCACCTCAATATCACTCGGTAAAGTAACCTTTAGACTCGGTAAGATCTCCTCACGCAGCATCAGCTCAAGTTCTTTCGGTACACCCGGAGTACAATAAATCTGACAATCATTATGAGGCGCCCAAAAACCCACTGCAGAACCGATACTATTTGCCAGCAAAGCAATCCCTTCGGGCAGCATCGCCTGCTTTTTGTTGGCATCACTTAAATGGTAGTTGCGTTGCTGACACCAAGAGCTCAGGTGTGCCAGAGCTTGCTCGTGCTGCTTGATTGGCTTGCCTAGAACTTTAGCCAGAGCTTCTGCCGTCATGTCATCTGTTGTCGGCCCTAAGCCACCGTTAACAATCAGAACATCAAAGTGCTGACTTAAGCGCTCTATTTCTGAAACCAATAGGTCTAGTTCATCAGGAACGGTCGCCTTGTAAGCCACCTGAATACCTTGATCAAGACAGTATTCAGCGATCATCGCCGAATTACTATCAACAATATCACCGGTCATCAACTCGGAACCTGTCAGCAGCAATGCAATCTTCATAGTTTAAGCCTTCAGCTCTTCTGCCAAGCTTACTGATCGATCTGCTGCGGCCTGCATTGCCTCATCGACAATTTCAAGCAAGCCCTTCTCTTCGAAAGTATGAATCGCTCGCTCTGTTGTTCCGCCGGGAGACATCACATTGCGCTTTAGCTGGGCTGGTGCCACATCACCACTAAGCACCATTTCAGCGGCACCCGCTACGGTTTGTGCTGCCAGCTTTCGAGCCGTATCTGCAGAGAGCCCTTGTTTTATCGCGGCTGCTTCCATCGCTTCGATCATCAAAAAGATATACGCTGGCCCTGAACCTGACAAGGCCGTCACTGAGTGAATCAAGCTTTCCTGATCTACCCATTCAACCAAGCCAATTGCCTGAAACAATTCATCTGACAAGTTCTTTTGTTCATCGCTTACATTCGCATTCGCGATCAAGCCGCTCGCACCCTTGAGTACCTGGGCTGGGGTATTCGGCATGCATCTCACCAATGCCTGCTCAGAGCCCAACCACTGTGCCAGCAGGTCCAAACCAATGCCTGCCGCAATAGAGATGATTAGAGGACGATGACTAAGGCTGCCTTTCAATGACTCACATACCGACTGCAGTACCTGAGGCTTTACACTGAGCACGACAATATCTGCCGTGCTAACAGCGCGAGCATTGTCTTCATCTACCTCGACCTGCCATGTGTTCTGCATCGCTTCCCGATGTTCAAGGTTTGGTGCAGTTGCTACAATATTGCTTGCGTTTAAACCTTTCTTTACTAGGCCACCAACGATGGCGTGTGCCATGTTACCTGCGCCAATAAAGCAGATCTTTTGTTCATTCAAGTTCATTGTTAGTTCACTTCCTGTTCAAAAATTCAAAAACTGTTTCCAAGCTCTAGCGTTCGCCAAACAAAGCGGTTCCAACTCTGACCATTGTTGAGCCACAGGCAATTGCCTGCTCCATATCACCAGACATTCCCATCGAGAGAGTATCGACACTCGAATAGCTTTCTTGCAGATCATTAAATGCCGACTTCATCTTCGTAAACGCGGTGCTCAAACTCTCTTCACTTTGATTTGCTTGAGGTATGCACATTAAGCCGCGTAGCTTCAAACGAGGCATATCTTCTAGTGCTCGACAAAGCTCAGGCAAATCACTCAACAATATGCCCGATTTAGTCTCTTCTTCATCAATATTCACCTGAATACAAATATTCAGTGGCGATAAAGTGTCCGGGCGCTGATCATTTAAACGCTGTGCTATTTTTATGCGATCAACACTATGCACCCAAGTAAAGCTTTCAGCAATCGGCCGCGTTTTATTCGACTGAATCGGGCCAATAAAGTGCCAGACGATATCTTCGGCATTGCCTTCTTTCGTCAATAAAGCCTTGACCGCTATCTGCTTTTCAAGCGCTTCATTAAGATAGTTCTCGCCAAATATTTTCTGCCCTTGCTTAAATAACTCAAAGACTGCTTCAGCAGGCTTCTTTTTCGACACCGCCAGGAGCTGCACGGAGTTTTCTGCTAGGCCGGCATCAATTGTGGCTTTTTGTATCCTTTTTCTTACGTTCTGGAGCTTGTCTGCTATGCTGAAGTTCATAATATAAGTTTGCGTGGCGTGTCTTAAAGTCGACATGCATTTGAGCAAAAACAACCTGTATTAACAAGCTTTATCCTTCTGGATCAGCTTTCTCATTTAAAAATCTAAGATACAAAGTTATAGGCTTTAGAGGACGACCATGGATATTACTGAACTGCTGGCATTCTCCGCCAAACAAGGCGCTTCCGATTTACATTTATCTGCCGGACTACCGCCAATGATCCGTGTTGACGGTGATGTTCGCCGTATCAACCTGCCAGCGATGGAGCACAAAGAAGTTCATTCACTGATTTATGACATAATGAATGACAAGCAACGAAAAGACTTTGAAGAATTCTTGGAGACTGACTTCTCGTTCGAAGTACCCGGTGTTGCTCGCTTCCGTGTAAACGCCTTTAACCAGAACCGTGGTGCTGGCGCAGTATTCCGTACTATTCCTTCGAAAGTACTCACCATGGAAGACCTGGGAATGAGCCAGGTTTTCAAAGATATTGCTGAAGTCCCACGCGGCTTGGTTCTGGTAACAGGGCCAACCGGTTCTGGTAAGTCAACCACATTGGCCGCCATGATCGACTATATCAATGACAACCGCTACGACCACATTCTAACGATTGAAGACCCGATCGAATTTGTTCATGAAAGTAAAAAGTGCTTAATGAACCAACGTGAAGTTCATCGGGACACCTTGGGCTTTAACGAAGCGCTACGTTCAGCGCTTCGTGAAGACCCCGATATTATTCTGGTTGGTGAGCTTCGTGACCTTGAAACCATCCGTTTGGCACTGACCGCAGCAGAAACGGGTCACTTGGTATTTGGCACCTTGCACACCACCTCAGCAGCTAAAACGATTGACCGTGTCGTCGACGTATTCCCTGCAGAAGAAAAAGCGATGGTTCGATCAATGCTTTCCGAGTCTTTACAGGCTGTTATTTCTCAGACCTTGTTGAAAAAGACCAATGGTGGCCGAGTTGCTGCACATGAAATTATGATCGGCTCCCCTGCAATTCGTAACCTGATTCGTGAGGATAAGGTCGCCCAGATGTACAGTGCTATCCAGACGGGCGCATCAATCGGTATGCAAACACTCGACCAGTGCTTGCAGAACCTACTAAGCAAGGGCTTTATCACTCGTGATACAGCAAGAGAAAAAGCCAAGATCCCTGAGAATTTCTAACTTAGGCCGCGTTATGAACAAAGATAAAATGATTCAGGATATGTAACATGGATTTTGAAAAACTCTTAAAAGTCATGGTCGAAAAAGGTGGCTCTGACTTATTTATTACTGTTGGTGTCGCACCGAGCATCAAAATCCACGGCAAGCTCGTCCCTGTTACCAAGCACGCACTCACGCCCGAACAATGTCGTGAGATTGTATTTGATGTCATGTCAGAGAAACAACGTGACGAGTTCACTGAGAAAAGCGAATGTAACTTTGCTATCAGTGCCCGTGGCATTGGCCGCTTTCGTGTAAGTGCCTTCATGCAAAGAAATTTGTGCGGTATGGTGCTGCGTCGAATCGAAACTAATATTCCACGCATTGAAGATTTGGGTCTACCTACAACCATCAATCAGTTAGCAATGACAAAACGTGGCCTGATTATTTTTGTCGGTGCAACGGGCACGGGTAAGTCAACTTCTCTCGCAGCAATGATCGGGCACCGAAATAGAAATAGTAAAGGTCATATTATTTCTATCGAAGACCCTATTGAATATATCCATCAACACCAGAACTGTATTGTCACCCAGCGTGAAGTCGGTATTGACACAGAAACCTTTGAAATTGCCCTTAAGAACACCTTGAGGCAGGCACCAGACGTTATCATGATTGGTGAGATTCGTAGTAAGGAGACGATGGATTACGCGGTCACCTTTGCCGAGACTGGACACCTATGCTTGGCAACACTACACGCTAATAACGCTAACCAAGCACTCGACCGGATCATTAACTTTTTCCCGCCTGAACAGCAAAACCAGATATGGATGGATTTATCCCTAAACCTAAAGGCAATTGTTGCCCAGCAATTGATTCCAACGCCCGATGGTAAAGGCCGCCGAGCCTGTATCGAAGTGCTACTCAACACGCCTTTATGTGCAGACCTCATCCGCAAAAAAGAAATTCATAAGTTGAAGGAAATAATGACCAAATCGCGAGATATTGGTATGCAGACCTTTGATCAGGCCCTGTACGACCTGTATTCAGCTGGAGATGTTACTTATGAAGATGCGCTCGCCTATGCAGATTCAGCGAACGATTTACGTTTGATGATAAAACTGGGAGCAGACGCCTCATCGCCTAACCAACTATCAGCAACAACTGATCGTCTTAGTATTCAGGATGATGGAGACATTGGTGGTTTCTAAGCCCCAAGATTATAGATTGACTTACCTTTAAGAGAAGCAATGTTATTCATTGCTTTCTCAACAACGCCTCCATGTCACTAACATTCAATGGCCTTGAGACAAGGTAGCCCTGAATATAATCACACCCATGCTGCGATAATAGTGACAACTGGGCCTGATTCTCGACACCTTCTGCAACCACACGAAGGTTCAAGCTCTGACCCAACACGATAATAGCCTTGACTATCGCGAGTTGTGCTTTGGAGTTTTCAAGCCCCTCAACAAATGAACGGTCAATTTTTAGCGTATCAGCCGGCAATTCTTTTAGGTAACTTAATGATGAATACCCGGTACCAAAGTCATCTATAGAAATTTTAAGCCCTAGTTCTTTTAATTCATGCAAGCAACTCAAACCGGCGCGAAAGTCTTCAATTATGACGCTTTCTGTTAGCTCTAATTCCAAACATGCTGGCGAGATACCGCTCGACTCCAACACACTCTTAATCATACCTTTCAAGTTTTGATCACGAATCTGCCTAGGTGACAAATTTACGGCAACACAAATAGTACCTAAGCCCTGTTCCTGCCATGTTTTAACCTGGCGACAAGCAGTTTCAAGCACATAGGCTCCTAGCTCAGAAATCAAACCACTTTCTTCAGCAATATTGACAAATTCAGCAGGCGAAATGAGCCCTTTTTGGGGGTGATTCCAACGCACCAAAGCCTCACAAGAATTAATCCTTCTCGACCTGACATCCAGCTTCGGTTGGTAATAGACTTCCAACTCACTTCTTTGCAACGCTTTACGCAATGCATTTTCCATTTCCAGACGTTCTCTAGAGAACTGCTTAAGACTATCATCAAACAATTGGATCTGATCGCCTCCCTGGAATTTAGCTTTCTGCACCGCCAAGGCCGCATATTGCATCAATGTTTCGATATCCTGAGTATGTTCAGGAACATGTGCGACACCCATACTGCAAGATAAAGCGATTTCCTCACTCGATATATCATAATTATGATGGGTCACAGTTTTAAAAAGTCGCTCTGCAAACTTCATTACGTCAAAGGTCGGACTACAGGACACGACGCAAGCAAACTCGTTGCCTCCAACACGGGCTAGAATATCAACCTTCTGTACATTCGCAGACAAGCGTCGAGCAATTTCCCTGAGCAACTCATCAGCCGCATCATGACCAAAGCTATCATTAAACTGCTTGAATCGGTCAATATCCAAGGTCACTAAGGCGAAAGGTAAGCCTTCATCTTTGTAGCGAACCACAGCGCGGTGTAACTGATCTTTGAACTGGTTGCGATTCGCTAACTTAGTGAGGTCATCATAATTAAGTAAGTAATTGAGTTTCTTATCAGCAGCTTGTCGAACAGACAGGTCAGAGAGCATTGCGGCATAGTATTGTATATGTCCGTTGCGATCCCTGATGGCATTGATCTGAGTCCACTGGGGAAAGTAATCACCATGGTATCGCTTCTCTAATAATTCACCCTGCCATAGGTCTTTGGCTTGTACCTCTTCAAATATCTGGGCATAGGCTTCCTGACGCTTAGGCGTATCACTCAAACAATCAATCTTCTGCCCAACAAGCTGTTCCGCACTCTGCCCGATTATTTTCTCATAAGCAGGATTAACCGACAGGAAGCGATAGTTAGCATCCAGAACAAAAACACCTTCTGAAGTATGATCAACGACCGACTTAGCCAAGCGAACTTGTTCATCACGAGCGCGCTCGGACTGAATATTACGCCGGGTCCCCAAAATTCGCAGAGCCCGCCCTTTTGCATCCCGATCAACAACCTTGCCGCTCTCTTCTATCCATAGCCAATCGTCACCACTCTGGGCTCGATATTGAAGTTGGTACTCTCCCTTACCGCCTTCCAAACAAGCGTTAACGGCCGCCCGAACATCAACATAGTCTGCCGGGTGAATAATCGTTTTCAGGTTATGTATATGCTCTTCAGTAGTCAGTTCTTTATCGCCGAAGAGTTCATGGAAGTCTGACTGGTAAAACTGGGCTTGATCAAGATCCCAGTCGATCAAGCCCAAACGCGCTGCGTCCATAGCCTGCGTTAAGCGCGTCTGGCTTTTTACCAAGGCGTCACTGATCTTTTGTCGCAGGGCAATTTGTTCACTGAGTTGCTTGTTACTGTCTTCAAGCTCTTTGGTTCGATCTCGAATCGCAAGTTCGAGGTCGGTACTCTTTTGCACTAGCTGAGCTTCTAACGCTTGCCGTAACTTGCGTTCATCGACCAGCGCTTGATAGATTTGCTGACTTTGTTCCGCGTTCCGCCTGGCCTCTGAAGCTGCTTCAGATCGAGTTCGATGCTTACTTAAAAGCGCTTTTAGTTGGCCAAAATTGATCATGAGTGAAGTATAACCTGAAACACAAACATTTAGAGAAAAGCTTAACAACAAATAATGACAATTCAATTTTAGTGGCTACTCTCAACGATCAATAGACCTAAGATAATCCGTCCACTATACTGCCGCCTTTAAAATTTAATGCATAAAAAGGGATTAATAATGAATCGTTTAAGAAAGATATTAGGGATGTGGGTTATTTTGCTATGTTCTATTAGCAGCAATATCGCCTTAGCCGAAAATTACTCACCAACTTCTACGAAAACCTTCCAAGGCTTTACTGCTGGAGGCTTTACTTTTGGGGGAGATGACTTACTCAAGGTAGAATACACCAATGGTGACTCTGAAGAGCTCACTGCAGGCGGTTTATTGGATCTAAAACTGGGTCTTATCTATAACATCAATGATACATACTCTATACAAAGTAGCATTGGTTATCACTTTGATGCCTTATTAGCCGAAAACGGTGATGGTGACTTCACGCGCATTCCAGTCGAACTATTAGGCTTCTATAATTATGATAAGCACCGTTTTGGTGGAGGATTGACTTTACATACCAGCCCAGAATTTGAAGCAGAATCAGATGATATTGGGCTTGACGAGAATGCTGAATTCGAAGATGCCAGCGGCTTAGTTATAGAGTACGGATATAAGACTTCTGATAGTGCAGTCATTGCTTTAAGGTACGTCGATATAAACTACGAAGTAACAAAGTACAATGGTAGCTCAGTAGACTCAGGCCCTGATTCTGACGGTAGCCACATTGGTTTATATATCTACTTTCTTTTCTAGCAGTCAAAGTTTCCGTGAGTTCAGCGGATATCAAAGGGCCTTTGAGGCCCTTTTTTTCGTCCTACATTTAGCAAGCCAACACATCTTGATCTCTTACATAGCTGCTGTAAGATGAGCAGCAATATTTTCATATAATCATTAGTTCTCGGTAAAAATACCCCCATGGACGTATCCCATATTCTTGACGGTTTGAATGACGCACAACGCAGTGCTGTTGCTGCACCTATGCAAAACTTATTGGTTCTTGCTGGAGCCGGAAGTGGCAAAACCCGAGTATTGGTACACCGAATTGCCTGGTTGATGGAAATTGAACGCTTAAGCCCTTCTTCAATTATGGCAGTGACCTTCACTAACAAAGCTGCCAAGGAAATGAGGGGCCGTATCGAGCAATTGTTGGACCTGCCTGCACGAAACCTTTGGTTTGGTACTTTCCATGGCATTGCTCACCGTTTTCTGCGCGCACATTCCAAAGAAGCAAATCTTCCGGATAACTTCCAGATCCTCGACTCCGACGACCAGCTTCGGATCGTAAAGCGAATCATGCGTGAAATGAACATCGATGAGTCGCGATGGCCGCCTAAGCAAGTTCAGTCTTTTATCAACAGTAAAAAAGATGAAGGCGTTCGCGCCGCTTATTTACCGCCGACTCATTCCCAGTTCGATCAAGTAATGGCAACGCTCTACCAACGTTATGAAGAGCAATGCCAACAGTCCGGCATGGTCGACTTCGGTGAGCTCTTACTTCGCTCTCATGAAATATGGCTGAACAACCCAGCCCTGCTTGCTCATTATCAAGATCGCTTTCGCTATATTCTGGTCGACGAATTTCAAGATACTAACACCATTCAATATGCCTGGCTTCGCGTACTCGCAGGCAACCGAATCCCCATTATGGTAGTGGGCGATGATGACCAATCTATATACGGCTGGCGTGGCGCGAAGATAGAGAACATTCAACAGTTCCAAAACGACTTTGCCCAGCCTTTAGTTATTAAGCTGGAACAAAACTATCGATCGACCTGCACTATCCTGAACGCGGCCAATGCTTTGATCTCAAACAATAGCGGACGTTTAGGAAAAGAGCTATGGACTGATGGCAGTGAAGGTGAACCGATAGACCTTTATGCCGCGTTCAACGAACAAGACGAAGGCAACTATATTGCTGACCGCATCAATGCTTGGGTGAACCAAGGCCAGCTACGTTCACAATGCGCTATTCTCTACCGCTCCAATGCACAGTCGCGTGTCATTGAAGAATTTTTAATTCGCCAGGCTGTCCCTTATCGAATTTATGGCGGCCTACGCTTCTACGATCGTCAAGAGATTCGTAATGCCCTCGCCTACTTACGTTTGGTTTATTATCGACACGATGATGCCGCCTTCGAACGAGTGGTAAACGTACCAACTCGTGGTGTTGGCAATAAGACCCTTAGCGATATTCGTGAACACGCTCGAGATCAGGGAGTGTCTCTCTGGCAGGCCTGCGTCGAACGTTTGCAGCTAGGCCTGATTAAAGGCAAGGCCAATGGCTCTCTGAATGCCTTTATCGATATGATAGATGAACTTAGTGCAGAACAAGACGAGCTAAACTTATTCCAACTCACCGAAAGAGCTATCGGGCAATCGCAGCTTAAAGAGTTTCATGCGAAAGAAAAGGGTGAAAAAGGCCAGGCCCGCATTGAAAACCTCAATGAGCTTTTATCGGCAACCAAAGATTTCGAAGCTGAAGATGACGAGCTAAGCCCATTAGCTAGCTTTATTGCCCAGGCAGCCTTGGATGCAGGCGAGCAACAAGCCGAAGAACATCAGGACTGCGTGCAACTAATGACGCTTCACTCTGCAAAAGGCCTGGAGTTCCCTTTCGTGATTCTGGCAGGTATGGAAGAAGGTCTATTCCCGCACCAGATGTCGATGGAAGAGCCTGGAAGGCTAGAAGAAGAACGCCGACTCTGTTATGTCGGAGTCACTCGCGCAATGGAGAAGTTAGTGCTCACCTATGCCGAGTCACGACGCCTGTATGGCCAAGAGAAGTTCAACCCCATGTCTCGTTTTGTACGAGAGATACCACCAGGGCTAATACAAGAAGTTCGCATAAAGAATAGCGTTTCTACACCGGTCTCCTTCAGCCAATCTTCAAGCAGCGATATGCAAGTTGGCGATTCGCAATTCCAACTAGGTCAAGTTGTTCGGCATGGCAAGTTTGGTGAAGGCACTGTACTCAATTATGAAGGCCAAGGTGCCCATGCACGTATTCAAGTTAACTTCCCAGAAGCTGGCAGTAAGTGGCTAGTTCTATCTTATGCAAAGCTTGAAGCCGTCTAGCCTTTTTAGGTGGTGACTGGAACTTGTGCATAGTAAGCAAAACGCTATTTATCAGCTACTATTAAAAGGTTTCCAGTATTATTTAATAGGACCTTTGATCACATGGCGTCGCCAGAAGAGTTACAACTAGAACAAAAATCTCGTGCACTTCAACTAAAAGAAGATGCACTAAACCGTCAAGCGACCCAGCAGCAGAAAACTGAAGAACGCATTAAAGCGCACCAAGATAGCGTTGCCAAAAAAGAGCGCGCTAACCAGTTAAAAACTCAAGACCTAATAAAACGCGAACGTAAACTTAAAGAAGACAATACACTTCTCCAACATGAGAGAGAAGCATTTAACACGGCACAGCAGGCAGCTGAGTCTCGCCGCCAACCCGCGATGATTATTCTGCCGATTATGCTTATCGCTTGTATTATTGGCGGCTATTTTGCCTACGAGCAACTTGCCAAGAAGCAGCTTCACTACAACCAAATAGCCTCCGCCTCAAAGAATATTGATAAACTCGCAAATATTCTCAGTTTGACTCAGGATGAGGTGCTTACCCAAACCACTACCTTAGCCAGTAAAAAAACTGAACTGGATAAAACCAAAGGTATGCTGTTGGAGCTAAAACAAAGCACCGACCAACTTCGAAGAGAAATACAGCTACTTAAAGGCGACCAGGAAACTAGCGCCTCGGAGAAAGCATCCCTAGTGGAGTCAGCTGATAACCTTGCACAACAACTCAGTGAACTCAAAAACCAGTTAGAAGATAAATACTTAACCATCGATATTATCGAGGCACTGGTTGATTATCAGGAAGATCACCTTGAAAACGTAAAAGGCGAACTCGCAACAAAACAAGAACTCTTAGCCAAGCATGAAGATTCGCTGAGTGAACAACAAACTCAAAGAATGAAGCTCGAGCAAGCACTGAATGAAAAAGACAGCCAACTCAAAGAAAAGAGCCAGAGCTTACAAACGGCCCAAGAGGAACTTGATCAGGCTCAGCGTCAGTTAACTGAAGCCCAACAAAAATTGAATGCTTTTACCGAAGCCATTAAAGCACCTGAAGCACCTCAAAAATAAAGATTCTATCTCTAAAAAAGGGTCTGCCTTATCTGTAGGCAGACCCTTCCACGGCTCGCTGGCGGGTTAGCACCCTCGGCCTACGGCGCTAGCCTTTCGATCGACCAACTATCATCATGCAAACGCGTATATTGGAAACGATCATGAAGTCGATTTTCACGTCCTTGCCAAAATTCGATTCGAGCCGGCACTATGCGATAGCCGCCCCATGACGAAGGTAAAGGAATCGAACCGGATTTGAATTTCTCTGCCGCTTCACGATACTTTTGTTCTAGAAAAGAACGAGACTCGATCACTTCGCTCTGATCACTACACCAAGCACCAATCTGACTGCCACGCGGCCTGGTTGCAAAATATTTCAAGGAAGCGGCACTGGATATCTTTTCACAACGTCCTTCCACCTTCACCTGACGGTTCAGTGGTAACCAGGGGAACAACATCGCTACTTGAGGGTAGGCTTTAATCTGCTGAGACTTTCGGCTGTTGTAGTTAGTGAAGAAAACAAAGCCGTTTTCATCAAATAACTTCAGTAATACCGTTCGAATGGAGGGGCCTACTTCAAGATCTGTTGTCGCCAGACTGAAGGCATTTGCATCTTGTATGTCTGCATCATTTGCCTGTTGAAACCAGTGTTCAAACTGCTTGAACGGGTCATCAAGTAATTCATCACGGTCCAGGCCCTGGCTCATATATTCGCGACGATAGTCACCGATATCCATACTCTCTTCCTAGCTTGTTGAATCAGATTTAGCTCCAATATTGAGGCTAATATCTTGATAATACAAGCTAAGTAAAAGCGAGAGAAGAGAAATCTTGTGTCTATGCCAAATTCGCGAAAAAGCGCTTTTGGATCCAAGCATCAAGTGACGCTTTACCAGGCCCATACATCACCAAAACCAAGAGCATCGCGCCCCAGAAATAGTGGTCATTAACACCACCTGGGCTAATATCCGGGTAAGAGATAACGGCAACGATATTTAAGACAAATAGGCGGCGACATCAAAGGGAATCAAAGGCACATCGTATTCATATTCAAACAGCATCAATGTGCTATCCATACTCTTTACCTTCGATAAGCCAGCTAGAAAAAATACTTTCGCCAAGTACAAACGAAAGACAATAATCATAATAATCTGGCTTTTATCCACCCAGCGAGTGGCATTTAAATACAGCGACGCAACAGTAGAGACTTGACTCATATTTAATCCTAATGTGGTAATTTGGAACGATTTATTCGGCTAATGTGAAGCCGACAAACCAAACTCGTTGAACAGCCAAAGCAAGTGTTTGGTTAATTTCTTCTAGTGGATACTTGGACTGCAGTTCTTGCAGAATAGTTCCCAAGTTTTTCTTTTTATTTATCGAAGAGAGTAGTTCGAATTCCAAGTCGGATAGCTGATCGACACGTAGCTGGTAATGCGCCGCTCGCCATACCAACAAGTGCCGCGAACCGGAATCTAAATTCAAGGGTTGATCTTCATTCCCTTCTGCTTTGTCTCGATCTTCCAGGCACTTATCACGGATCTCTTTAATCGGATAGTTGCAGGAAAGTAAGTGGGCACTGGCTGGAAGCAAAAAAGTTATCTTGTCATATCGATCTTCATCAATTTCAGATAAGCGAATAGCGTCAAGGGGCTGCTCATCTTTGGCGTGAAAAGCCAAATGCCAATACCACTCAAGCTGTGCCAAATCTTTAGCGTAAGGGAGCGATTTAAGTGCCTCAAAGTCTCCAACATATTCTGGAAACTCGGCACCATAGTGGTCCAGACTCGCTGACGCGGAAGGGTGTGCTTTAACATAACGCAGTGCTAATGCCTGAAAAAACTGCTCACCAACACATTGCAAAAAGGCAGGATAAATATCTGCTAATGCAGAACATAAGTTGCCGTAAACACTGCCGCGATAAATCGCTAAACACTGCTCAGGATCAAGCTTCTCACCCGCTTGAATAAATGCCCCTGGCTTGATATCCGTCTCTAGATTATAGATGCCTGAAATAAAGGCTTGATGAATGTTCGCAAGCTTCATTACCTGGATACCTGCTCTGCAGAAGCAAGACTGGAATACTTTGAGCACTGAGCCATCATGCGGGCTGCGTTGCTCTGCTCTTCCTGCAGAACGGAAAAATCCGGAATATCAGTATCCCATTCAATCAAAGTAGGAATAGGGCCAAATCGCTCCAACGCTGTTTGGTAAAGTTGCCAAACCGGTCCGTGCACTCTTGCGCCATGCGTATCGAGCAAGTGCGTGCCCTGATCTTCGAAGCCCGCCAAGTGCATTTCTTTTATGCGTTTTACAGGCAAAGCCCGAATGTATTCTTGCGGATCAAATTTGTGGTTCATTGCGCTGACATAGATATTATTCACATCACATAAAATATCGCAGTCAGCCTGCTCGGCGACCTCGGACAAAAACTGCACTTCTGCCATCGCATCAACTGTAAAACTTAAATAGCTCGAAACATTTTCGACCAATATACGACGTCCCAGATAATTCTGAACTTGGTCAATTCGTGAGACGATATGCTTAATTGCCTCCATGGTATAAGGCATGGGAAATAGTTCATTACCATGTACGCCATCAAAAGAAGCCCAACACAAGTGATCAGACACCAGCGTTGGTTGAAAGCGTTCTATAAGTGACTTTAAGCGTTTGAGGTAGGATTGATCTAAGGGATCAGTTGAGCCTAAAGACATGCCGACACCATGAAAGGTAACCGGGTATAAATCCCGAACCTGCTCCAGGTAATCAAGAGGCTGACCACCGTCGCTCATATAATTGTCGCTTAGTGCTTCAAACCAGGGGATATCAGGGCGTGAATTCAGAATCGTTTGATAGTGTGCAGAACGTAAACCTATACCTGCACCCTGAAGCGCTTGTGGCTCAGGAGAAGCAGGATGATCGGTTGGCATTCCCTGCGATAAGATATGATTCATCAGTTAATGCCACCGATAGAAGTGCTAAGTAACTTACTTCACTTTACCATTTACAATTTTTGAACAAGTGCCTTCTGGAACATATACCCATTCCTCAGGGTCACCGTCTTTAGCAGCTTGGCCAGCACAACTATGCTTTGAGGTACCACAGTCATTCATACCGGCTTTAGCAATACCCTGACATTTTTCAAAACCAGGCTTGCCTGCTAGTGCGTCAGTTGACGCAGCCATAACACCCATTGCGACCATGCTTGCGATTGCTGATTTGCTTAAGATTTTTGCGTTATTCATTGTTTTAACCCTGTGTAATTCATCTAAAAAGTAACGGTTAACTAAAGTAGTTGCTCATTATTAATTCCCGAATTTTGTGATCGGGATATTGTTAAAGACCCAGGCCAATCTAAAAAGTTCAGAAATTAGCAAATTTATTTTAGTTGAAGTGGAATTTTGTTCTAGTTATTAGACATTAAATGGAGGTAATTTATCTTTTATATCAGACAATTACTTTGAAGCCATTCGCTCAATTCCACCTATAAATAAATTCCCTAGAAACTCAGCCTTCTCTTTAGCTGAGTACTCATCATCACTGACAGAAAAAATGTCAATGCTCGAAGCGATCATTGCAGACGTCATCATCGATACAGGGAACTTAGGCGCCATTCCCACCTCAACAGCAAGCTGCATATCACGAGACAAGTCGTCAATAATCTCGGTAAGCTCTTCTTTTTCTGATAGCACCTGCTTAAACACTGGGGCATTTTTTGAAATCATCAGCTGCATTTTGGGGTACTGAGAGATCAGTTTACTGTAAGCGAGAAAAGCACCTTTGATAAAGCCTTCCAAAGTTGTTGCACTTTGACGCGCCTGGCTCAAAGTCGTGCGCACTTTCATTAAAAAGCCAGTGAGCAGCTCAGAAAAGATCGTGTCTTTATCACCGCAGTGATTATAAAAAGTACCTACAGACAGGCCACTTTCGCTGACAATATCATTGATAGTTGCTCGCTCATAACCAACCGTCGAAAACACTTCAAGCCCAGCCTCTAGAATGGCCTTGCGGTTATTTATTTTTTTTTGTTCTCTCCGCCCCAGTTTCAGGCTCATAATATTGTCTCTTCATTCATATTGCTTATTAAGGAGCATACACCCCTATTTTTTCGTAGCCCATGCCTTTTAAGTGACTGGCATGCAGCTGACTCATCGTACCTTTTTCACAGTAAAGCAGATACTGCTGATCAGCTTCAAGTTGATCCAATTTGGACATCAGTTCATAAAACGCAATGTTCTTGATTTCATTATTCGTCAAAACAAGCGGACTTTTTTCAACTTCGTCCGGGTGGCGGATATCGATAATCACATCATCAACCTCAGGCACATTCACCAAATCAACTTCAGCGATGGTTTGGATTCTTGACATCACTTCATCGATTTTAGTGCTCACCCGCTGTTCTACTGCGCGCTCGAGTACTTCAAAGTCAAAGTTATCTTCTTCTTCCAGAATTCGTTCCATCTTGGCACGAGTTGTTGGGCGATCGGAGATCACACCACAATATTCCGGCATATTCTTGGCAAATTCTTCTGTACCGATTTTTGCTGACAAAGAGATAATATCTTGTTTATCCATGGTAATAAGCGGGCGTAATACCAAGGTATCGGTGACTTTATTAATCACACTCATGTTTGCCAAGGTCTGACTGGATACCTGCGCAACGCTATCCCCCATAACCAGGGCCTCGATGCCCATCTGATCCGCAACCTTTTCTGCTGCCCGCAACATCATACGTTTGAGGATAACGCCCATTTGCGAGTGATGTACATTCTTTAGTATCTCAGCAACCACCTCTTCAAAAGGCACAGCAACAAATTTCACGCGATGTGAAACGCCGTATTTCTCCCATAAATATAAAGCGACCTGTTTAACACCAATCTCATGCGCGGCTCCGCCCAGATTGAAAAAGCAGAAATGCGTCTTCAAGCCTCTTTTCATGGTTAAGTAGCTGGCAACTGTCGAATCAAAACCACCAGACATGAGTGACAACACGTCGTCCTGTGCACCTATCGGATAACCGCCCAGGCCTTCATAGCGTTGTTCGATTATATAAAGATCCGAGTCCCGGACTTCCAGCATGACCGTCACTTCAGGATTATGTAGATCTACACCCGCAGTCTCTCCTGCTCGCAGTAAACCGCCCCCTACATAACGTTCTAACTCATGGGAGGTAAAAGAGTGCTGACCGGCACGCTTAATACGCACAACAAAGCGCTTGCCTTTAAGCTCCTCGCCCAGAGCACGATGAGTATGCTCTACAATTTCGTCAAAGTTGTCATCGATATTATCAATCTGATAGCGCTGCACTCGAAGAATATTTGCAATACCCGGAATACGCTGAAGGGTAGCCGCTAGGTTCTCAGCTTTTTCTTGAGAATCGTCATTCAGGTTAACTTCGATCTTATCCCAAAAACCCTGAACCTTGACGTCTTCAAACTCTTTCTTTAACACAGCACTGATATTTTGCCGAAGCTGTTTTACCAAGCGCTGCCTGACTGGCTTGCTCTTAATGGTAATTTCTGGAAACAGTTTGACGACAAATTTCATATAAATCTCACAACAAATCAGGTTTAAGGCATTCTAAAAACGAGACTTATTCTAACCTGATTTTGTTCAATCACTAAGCAAAAATGCACACAGAGGAGTAGATGAGAACAATCTATGAATATAAAGCAGAAAAATGCTAGCTATGAAGGAGGGGAAAGAACTTGTAGGCACCTTAGGAACTACCCTACCCGATGAGTATGGTTTCCCAGCTACCTACAAGTTAACTAAATGGCCTGAGGAACAAACAAGACTATTTTAAAGAAGCGTAGTAAGCCGCTAAATTATCAATATCAGCGTCACTCAATGCAGCTGCCTGGCCCTGCATGATTGCCGCCATACCACCGTTACGCTGCTTGGTTTTATAAGCTTTCAGTGAGCTCACCAAATAAGCTTCGTTTTGTCCTGCCAAATTAGGGTAAGTTGGAATAGCTGCAATACCGGCAGCACCATGACAGGCTGCACATACTGCTGATTTAGCTTTACCCGCAGCAGCATCACCTGCTACAACACTTCCACTTACTGCAAGTGAACCCGCTACCAAAACCGATGTAACTAGCTTTCTCATCATTATTTCTCTCTCTATTTTTACCAAGGTTTTACCTTAATCCGACAATCCATCGTATTATCAGCGTAATGCACATAGCTTAGCTCAAGGGACAATATTTGTCATGAGACTTCAGCGGCACAACAGCATCTTATTACATAGCACGAAGCTATCTCTACCCGGTTTCCGGCTTACTTGACCTGAGTCAACTGGTATTGCTATCAAGTACGTTATATTGAACCTATAGCGTCAAGTATTAGTCTTGATCGCTCGTTTTAATCAAGTGTGGTAACTTGTTATGCCTCGGTTTTCCGGGGCTTTTTTTTGCCTAAGCATTCACCATCCTGGGCCAATACAGCCAAATAATGTCACAAATTTGCAATAGCTTTTAAGTAATTTATATACAAAGCAAAATCTTAGCTAGACTTATATTTTAAGACGGCCCTGAAAACCTACGTTGGCTTCCAGGGCCTCTCTATCACTTTCCAAGAATGATAATAATGAGTGAGACAACTCGGGACACAGAATGAATCCAATTGAAAATATCGCTTTAATCGCTCACGATAATCGTAAAAGCGACCTTGTTGCTTGGCTAAACCAGCATATCGAAGCTTTAAGTAGCTGCCAGTTCACTACGACAGGAACAAGCGGTAAGCTCATCGAAGAAAAAACAGGCCTAAGCGTGAACCGTGTTCAAAGCGGCCCTTTAGGTGGTGACCAGCAAATAGGCGCACTAATTGCTGACGGCAAAATTGATTTGCTGATCTTTTTTTGGGATCCACTCGAACCCATGTCTCATGACCCGGATATTAAAGCGCTACTCCGACTGGCAACGCTTTGGAATATTCCCGTCGCGTGTAACAAGAGCACCGCTGACTTTATCGTCCATTCTCCACTAATGAATAATTATCAGCGCGAAACACCCGATTTCAGTGATTATCAAAATCGACCAATAGTCACGAAATAATACTTTTGAGACTTCCTACCTTTCCGTAGAGGGCCTATTTCGGTTAGGATTCTTATCTCTAAAGATGCACGCCTAAATTATATAGGGCCCTGTATAACCTGCAGGTCCTTGTTCCAAGGGAACTATTAATCATTTTCTTAGGCTGCTCTACCTGACACACTCCAGATAGATAAGAGAAAGCAGTGAATAATATGATCTCCTCAAGCAAGCGCCGTCTGCCGATGACTTTGATAGTACTCAGCCTTTTAGCAATTTCTAACAGCTCTTTCGCTAGCCAGCTATCTCCACTTACTATGTGTGTATTTGACTTCGTGGGTCATGACGGCCCGGTACACAAGCGTATGAAGGAATTCAAAATCGATGCAACACGCTGGGGCGTAGACCTTTCTTTCAAAGTTTATACAGATGACCGTGTTGCCTCTGAAGAGTTCAAGAACGGTGTTTGTGATATGTTGAACCTGCCAGGTATTCGCGCACGAGAATATAATGACTTTACTGGTTCTATCAATGCTGTCGGCGCGATCCCCACATACAAACACTTAGGTATGATCATTAAAACCTTGAGTAGCCCAAAAGCTGGAAAGCTTATGCGCAAGGGCGAATACGAAGTTATCGGCATATCGCCAATCGGTGCCATTTTTCTATTCGTAAAAGACAGAGATATTAGCGTACCTTCAGATTTGGCTGGCAAGAAAGTAACAGTGCTCGACAATGCACCTGAAACAGGCTACCTGGCTGAGAAGATCGGCTTAACCCCCGTGTCCTCAAGTATTATGAATGCTTTGCAGAAGTTTAATAACCATGCTGTAGATATTACGGGTGCGCCTGGTCTGGCTTATGAGCCTATGGAAATGTATAAAGGCCTTGAACCAAATGGTGGCATCATTAACTGGCCCAGTCTCCAGGTGACTATGCAGCTAATCGTTCGCTGGAAAAAGATTCCTGATGGCTTTGCCCAGAAGACTCGCACATTACTGGCAAATAAATACCTTAGTGATATCAAATCAATTGAGCAGAGCGAGCAAACTATCCCCGAGAAATATTGGATCAATATTTCAGATCAAGCTAAGGATGAGTGGAATGAACTATTTCGTGAAAGCCGTTTAGCCTTGCGGGACAGAAATGTATACAACGCAAAAGCGTTAACCTTGTTCAGAAAAGTTCGCTGTAAAGTCGACCCCAACTTGGCTGAGTGTACTTCTAAAGATAAGGAATAATTTCATTTGGGGTGACGGTCTCCGTTCGGAAATGCATTAGCTGCCACCCCAGTTTCATAATCGTAAAATAACAAAAACGATTCTTATGGACGTAGCAAGCCGCTGGCTCAAGCGCTGTCTATCGCTGACTGTTCTGATACTTTTACTCGGCACGGTAACAGCAGGTACCAGCGAAAACATTAATGCACAAATGCTCAAACTAGGAATTTATCTGTGGGATGACTACTTCATTCTACGTGGAGAAGAGCCTAAGCCTGAATGCAACCCAAAGCCTGATATAGAGCTGCAACTGGATGAACTTGAGCGCGAATTCAATGCCGAGAACCAGGACTTTGAGCTGCTCGCTGACGAGTTTAACCGCGATGCTGCACGTAGCTCTCTACTAAAGCAAGTTAAGGTCTGCCAAAGTAAACACCAAGCGGCACAAACCTACCTGGCGCAAACAGACATTTGGGTTAGAGCCTTCGCGAGCATCGAAGCTTCCTTCGCTCAAATCAGCTTATTTTCAATTAACCAGCAAAAATCCATGCTGATCATCCTGCTACTCCTATGTGCCACCTACGCAACCTGGCGCAATGAGCATATTGCCTTCAGAGGCATTCGAAACAAGCATGAACACTACTTTTCTTATGCTGCGCAAACACTCGCGGCACTGAGCTTGTTTTATTCCAGCTATCGATTTTATAAGGACGCAGAAGACGCTGGAGCAAGCCTTAGTTCACCCGAACTCCTTGCTACGCTTATTGTCGGTAGCGCCGTGCTAAGTCTAGTGAGTTTCATCAAGCTTTTTAAAACCCGGCACCTAAGTAAACAAAACACTTCTCCCTTTAGAATGGTGCTTACAGTTCCCATTCAAACCTGGATGCTTCTGGCAGCTGCGTATCATTTTTTTGTCAACGAAGAGCATGCTCCTGGCATCAGCATGTACTTTACTCAGATATTCCAACTGACTAATCTACATCTGACGATCGCTCTCTATATATGGGTCGGAATGCTGCTTAAAGAGACCTTGCTTGGCGCGAAGCTTTTTGATGTCTTTAAACCCTGGAACTTTCCCCCTGAAATACTGGCCTGCATCGCCATCGCATTAATGGCTGTACCAACTGCTTATACAGGGGCCTCAGGTATTATCATTATTGCCATGGGTGCTGTGGTTTATCAGGAGTTGAGGCGTGTTGGTACTCGGCGTCAGCTTGCACTGGCGGTCACCGCAATGACCGGAAGCTCAGGCGTTGTATTAAGGCCCTGCCTGTTGGTAATCGGTATTGCCATTCTCAACAAAGAAGTCTTGAGTGATGATTTGTTTTATTGGGGAAGCCGGGTTTTCATGCTAACGCTTGCAGTGTTTTTTATGTTTGCCATGCTGACTCGACGTGGGCCTTTAAGCATCGCACCTTTTAGCGAAGCATTTCAGCCTTCTATTACAAAGTTTCGAGCACTGCTTCCTTATATCATCATTATTGCGCTCAGCATGTTGATTTACGCCGTATTGTTGAATGCCTATCTTGATGAATTTTCAGCCCCGATTATCCTCCCCGTTATTATGTTCGCCTTTATTATTTATGAACGTAAGTTCAGCCGGGACTTTGAGCAGCAAAATAAGACCTTGAATGTTAGCCCCAATATCGTATCGGCGTTTAACAATGCTATTGGCAATTCTTCGGTGCAAATTGGCGCGCTACTGATGCTAATGGCTTGCTCTTTTACGATTGGCGGCATTCTAGAACGGAGCGGTAGTGGTTTATCCATACCCGAAGGCTTTGAGTCAGTTTATCTAACCATGCTGGTTTTAGTCTTGTTTCTGGTTTTTGTGGGCATGGTGATGGACCCTTTTGGTGCTCTGATTTTGGTCTCAGGGCTTGTCGCACCGCTAGCTTATGAGCATGGAATTAACCCTATACATTTTTGGATGACCTGCCTGGTAGCGTTTGAGTTGGGTTACCTGAGCCCACCGGTCTCTTTGAACCATTTGTTAACACGGCAAGTGGTTGGTAGTCAGGAGGTTGATTTGGCACTAAGTGAAGGCGATAGTTTTTACTATCGCCATGAGCGTATCTTGTTACCGCTAATGGTGATGTCGACCACCTTATTATTAGTCGCCTTTACGCCGTTTATGTTTTACTAAACAGGCTATTTATTGCTTAACTTCAGCGTTAACAATTAGCTCACCTGATTTGGCAAACTGTAAGTGCAGCTGGAAAGTATCACCTTCCTTCAAGCTTGCCTTTAAGCCCATTAGCATCAGATGGTAACCACCTGGTGCAAGCTTTAAAGGCTGTCCCTTCAACAGCGCAATCTCTTCAACATGATCCATAGACATCACCCCATTAGACATTGAGGAAAGGTGTAACTCAACCATGGATGCCTGAGGGCTTGAAGCTGAAACCAGCGTATCGTCGATGGAACTGGTTAGGGTCATATACGCTGCAGTGGTTTTAACCATCGGCGGCAATAAGCGCACCCACTCACCTTCAACGCTTATTTCTGCACGGGCATGACCGGCAATCAATAATACCGCCATCACCGCAATTTTAAAAAAGTTCATCATCAACTCCTATTACCTTAGCTCGCTTGCAAAGACCTGCACATTACAACCAACCTTGCACGTTTTCATTTATTAAACTTGCCAGCACCTTGATATGCGCCTCACTGGCATTTAAGGCCGGAATATATTCATAGCGTTCGCCACCACCTTCAAGAAAATAGTCCCTGTTTTCTACGCCAATTTCTTCGATAGTTTCCAAACAATCTGCAGAAAAACCCGGACAAATTACCTGCACAAAGCGTGTCCCCTGCTTCGCGAGGGATTTTAGCGTTTCATCAGTATACGGCTGCAGCCACTCTGCAGCGCCAAAGCGTGATTGGAAAACGGTCATATACTGATCACCATTTAATTCAAGCGCCTCAGCAATCAACTGACTGGTTTCATTACACTGGGTATAGTAAGGGTCGCCTTTATCATGACTAAATTTAGGCAAACCATGATAAGACAAAAGCAGCTTTTCGGCTTGTCCGTGCAGTTTCCAATGTTCACGAATACTCTCGACAATCGCGTCAATATAGGGTGGGTAATTATGGTAGCTAGCCACGAAACGCAAGCTTGGTATCTGGCGGCGGGAAACATAATCTTTAGCGACTGCATCAAATGTTGAGCCACCTGTGGCACTGGCATACTGGGGATATAAAGGAAGCACTAAAAGCTTATCGCATTGTTGTGACGCCAGTTGGTCAAGTCGGCTGGCAATAGAAGGCTCACCATACCGCATGGCATAATCGAACAATATGGATGGCTTCTCTGCGCCTGAATTAACAGCCTGTCGCAAGGCTGTAAGCTGATCTTCAGTATGATATTTAAGCGGAGAACCGCGCTCAGCCCATACCGTCTGATAGGCATGAGCCGACTTCTTGGGCCGCACTCTAAGAATGATACCATGCAGGATAAACATCCAAATTAGCCGTGGAATTTCGACAACGCGGGGATCAGATAAAAATTCTGACAAATAGTGCCTCAAAGCCTTCGCTGTTGGCGCCTCTGGCGTACCTAAGTTAGTGATTAATACACCAACTTTCCCTTCGCTAGAAGGATAAACTTTTCCCGCTTTTAAACCCATAAATCAATTTTCCAAACGTTATGCTATTAAGCGCGCCCATAAATAGCCTAAGTACTCATGCCACGCTGCATCGGTTTTTGCCAGGTTTCGTGACTTTGGTATCCAGCTTCGCCAGCCTAAGCAATTCACTTCACATGACCTGAAATTTGTTGGCGAAGCAAGCAATGACTTAGTCTCGCCTTGCTGCAAAGTGATTTCTTTCTTAAACAAATAGACAGAACGGGGCATATGCATTGCTGACGTCACTAACGCAAATTTGGCACCGTTTATAAATTTAACCCAATGCCTGGCCTCTTCTGCCGTATCCTTTACCTCTTCAGCCAAATAAATATCGCTCTCGGGTACTCCAAGGGCTATCGCCACTCGTGATGCCGCTTTAGCATGAGATTCAATATCATCCCCATGATAGCCAGAAAGTAATAACTTTGACCCGGGATTTGCTCTGTAAATCATCAAGCCTTCAGTCAACCGACTTAATGAGGTTCCGCTCAATAGACTGCTTAAAGGTCGCTCATTCGCTGTTGAATGCCCGCCACCTAACACTAAAACAAAATCTACGGGCTGGCCTTGGTAGGCGGGATACTGTGACTCAAGAGGCCTGATCAAAGCATCCGTCACCGGTGAAAGGCTCAAAATAAATAAAGCAGTAATACTGAATAAACTGAGTATTCTGCCTAGCTTTACATAACGCTTTCGATAGAAAAAACCTGCTAACAGTAAACCGATCAAGATAAGCGGTACCGACATTAACGACATACCTAGCAGCTTTTTTAGGCCGAACAAGATATCCATCAGTTTGCGCTAACAACCTCAAAGTCTGCAAGAATATAAAGTTCACCTGAAGCGTCCAACACTTTCACCTGCCAAGCACCCAGCATATGTTTATCAATAAACTTACTTGAGTAGGACTTCTGTTTAGCAACATTTACCGGGATCCTCACCTTTGCCTGCCTTACCCCCTCACGATACCAGTGATGATAGAGTGTAGCGCCTCGCAAGCCATGCATCTCAGTATGCAGGATGACTTTGATCAGCCCGGATTCAGGCATTACGACACGATGCTGCAAGGGTTCTCCTGGAACATCATTCTTAATACTTAGGCTCAGCACAGCTTCTTTTATGGCGCTATTTATAATCAGGACAGAAGCTGGGCTCGCCTCGGAAATTTTGACTGCAGGCTGAGCGTTAACGCTTTCATCGCTGTCTGTCTCAAGAGGCTTAGCTTCAGGTGCCGGGGCTTTAATTTCTTTAGGCTCTTCAACAACTTTGGGTGTACTCACAAGCTGCGCTAGTTCCTCTGGCTTTAACTCTCCCAAAGGTGGCACCGTTACTTCGGGCTTTGGTGAAGCCTGCTTTACAGAGTCAGGATCGTCTGTTTTTTCTATGACCGCTATCTTCGGCTCCTTGATACTGCTATCTAGTGGTGTCTCAGCCTCATCAAAATCAAGTGCATCATCCTTGTTGGCAGTGGATAAACTGATAAGCAACACCAGCACGACTAACACAAGCAAGCCAAACCCTACGATGCGGTCCCAGCGAACAAAACTCTCTTCATAATGGCTATAGTCTTCACGCTGCTCGGGCAAAGGTCCGAGTGCTATCTTTCTTTTTGAGCTCATTTGTTTTTCTCTATGGCCGTGCGCCTGCCTGAACAAGCATTAAATCAATATCAAAGAAGCCCTTTCGTCGAGCAATTTTCAGAGCAGTATCACCGTCATCATCCTGATAATTCAGGTCCGCTCCAACAGCTATTAGCTGCTGGGAAATCAACATATTGTTATCTTCTACAACATGCATAAGCACCGAACGCCCCAAAGGGTATGCGTCAACTTGAGCACCGGCATTAATGAGTATTTTTAGCGTCGTTAGGTGGCCCTTTATCGCTGCTTTTGCTAAAGCTGTATAACCCTCTTTATCTCGATGATCCAATGATACACCTCTTACAATAAGCATTTTCACGATCTGATCAAAGCCCTGATCTGCCGCTTCAATCAACGCACTAGAGTCGCCCAATGAAAACCCTTCCTGCCACTGACTCCCTGCCGTCAACAAGATACGACTTATCGACGCATGTCCATTACTGAGAGCCAAGGAAAATGCCGTTCCTTCGGGTGCCATAGCATTCAATTTACCACCTTGAGAAAATGCCTTTTTTAAAGCACTGCTATCACCCCGTTCGGCAGCAAGCATCATTGGCGTTTTAGCAGGAACCTTTTGAGGACTGAGGTCCAGACGGCTTAGAATTGCTTCCGTTTGCTCATCATTTCCGGAAATAACACTACACGATGCTATCAACATCCCTGCAATGAATAGTATCATTAAGCGATAGTACATATAGTCAGTTCTTAGTTGTTGAGTTGAGAGAGAGTCTTAAGTTAACTCTACGCTACACCAAGGCGCCATTGTCATGTAATTTGAAGCCCCAGTAAAGCACTGCCTGGCAATCACTTTATTTGTATCAATTACCACCAAAATAAGTCACCGCTAACAAGTATTCACTGCATGCATCCAAGCCAAGATATCACCCTGACCCCCGAGCAAATTAAGGTTGTAGAATCACCCCTTGCTCATTATGTGGTCACTGCTGTCGCAGGCAGCGGTAAAACAACGACCCTAGCTCATCGGATAGTATATCTATTGAGCCAGGGCCATGATGCACGGCGAATTCTCATCCTAATGTTCAACAAAGCAGCAAAGACCGACTTTGCCGCCAAACTAAGACGGATCGGTAACCACCATAGCCGCCTTCCCGAGGTGCGAACCTTTCATGCGATGGGTTATCGGCTATACCAACGTTTTATTCAAGAAGGGCAACTGCGACCATTTAATAAACAAATCCTCAGTGATAAGGAGATCGACTTTCATATCTGGCGAATGCTAAATCAAATACTTGATTCCGAAGCCCTTAAAGATGCCAAACGTAATAAGAAAGATTACGTTGAAGCAGGCCACCAGTTTATCGAATCCGTTAAAAATGGCCTGCTGTCACCTCAACAAACCCTCTATGATCTTGATTTGAGCGATAAGTTCGGCTTTCTTCCTCAATTGTTTGATGTCTTCGAAAGCTGGCGAAAACACAACGCCAGAATCAGCTACACGGATATGCTTTACGATACCGTGATCGCTATTCAGCAAAATCCCTCTTTAGAAAAGCTTGTTAGCAA
>NZ_LWGA01001319.1:0-2723 GCF_001635235.1 Oleiphilus sp. HI0117
TGCCTTGGTATTGTGGCAAGGTCGAGGAGCAAATGGAGCTTGAGAACCAGAAGCTGGTAGAGGTGGTCGAGCGTTATTCTGATCAATCGCCCTTTACCTTAACGCTAGACTGTCATTCGGGCTTTGGCTTCCACGATTACTTGTGGTTTCCCTATGCTTATCGCAAACGGCCTATTGCGGTACTCGACAAGATTTATGCGCTGAAATTATTGCTAGATCGAACTTACTCTCACCATCATTATATCTTTGAGCCTCAGTCATTGAGTTATATCACGCATGGAGATCTGTGGGATTACATCTACAAGCGACATAAGAATTCACATGAGAGTATGATGATTCCTTTGACGCTTGAGATGGGCTCATGGAATTGGATTAAGAAGCGTCCGACTCAACTATTCTCTAGGTCTGGTTTATTCAACCCGATGGTGCCGCATCGCCTGCAACGCGTTTTACGGCGGCATATTATGCTATTCGATTTTCTTTGCTCGGCAGCCATTGGCTATAAGAGCTGGATGCCCAAGAAAAAGCAGCAGGTACAGACCTTTCAAGCAGCTAAGCAGTTTTGGTATCGCTAATGGAAAAGTGGATGCTAATAAGGGGTTTGTCTCGCCAGAAATTGCATTGGGGTGAGTTTCCTGAGCACTTAAAAACACTGTCAGGCGCAGAGGTATTGTTTGAGGACTTGCCAGGTTTTGGTGAGCGACATCATGAATCTAGCCCGGGGACGATAGAAGAAATTGCTGAGAGTCTTGCGCCGAGGATTTTTGACTCAGCCAAGCTTGTTGACGGTAAGATCAATCTTGTAGGTATTTCCATGGGCGGAATGGTGGCGCTTGCCTTGGCTCAAATGCACCCTGAAAAAGTCGCTAGCCTGATACTGATAAATTCAAGCTTTAGACCCTATGCTCGCTTTTATCAGAGACTTCAACCTAAGGCCTATGCAGGCTTCCTAAAGGCCTGGTTTAACCCCGTTATGCGCTACAGTGAGCGTGAAATTTTGCGATTGTCGAGTAACATGAGAGATAGTGATGAGTGTTTGCTAGATGAGTGGTTAGACTTCAGACGTAAGCAGCCACCTAGCCGGAGAGCGGCAATCAAGCAAATTCTGGCGGCCAGTCGCTTTCAATGCGAATCACAAAAGCCCGTCGAACATATGCTGTTTATTGCGGCTAAACAAGACAGGATTGTTAGCTACCACTGCTCTGAAAATGCCGCCCAAGCATGGGGGGCAGATTATCGTTGTCATCACTATGCCGGGCATGACTTGGCTTTGGATGCACCACAGTGGTTAGCCGAGCAGATCGTTGAGTGGCGACAGAGTCTATAAAGAGCGGGGTGAGAAGTAAGCAAACCTGAATGATCAGGCTTGCTTACTTGAATCTAGGCACAGGTTCTATTTTATGAAGAGGACGTTGGAGTCCATATAAGGTGCCTCATCAGCATAATCGTTTAAACTAATGAAGCTAATTTTTTCGCTATCCTGTTCAGTAAAGAAGAACTTGTTACTGCCCAAAGCACGGTCGTAGACAATGGATATTGTGCCGTCACCTTGAAAACTCCAGGAAAATGAAAAAGACGAGCCATCATTTTCATCTCCGTTGGTAGCGCCCGTATTGTTAGCAAAGAACTCAATAGAGCAGAAAGGGCAGTCTTCATAGTAGAATTCTTTAGTGAGATCACTTAACGAAGGTTGAATTGCTTCTACTGCACAATGCCTGATATGACTGACATCGTCTTCAGGAAGTTGGAAGCAGTATTGGCCCTGTTCGATCGCAGACTCTCTAAAGGTAAGTGTTTCATCGGCAAGGTAAACAATTACCTCGTTATTTACCACTGCCCATGTACCGCTCGTTACGCTCGCTAAACGTGAATCGTTATCATCGTTTCCGGTGAATTCAAAGGTCATGTCAGAGAAAAAACTGAAGATAACATAGGTATCATCGCCAAGGTCGTCGATAAAAGCCTTGCCACAGAGGTCTGACTCGGAAATTGTGTCGGAGCTATTATCTGGCTCGGGGCAATCAGGCAGTGTTATATTTTTACTGTCAGAGCCACAAGCAGACAAAAATAAAATTAAAGTGATTAGTGCGAATAGTTTAGACGCAGTCATAGTGTCGTTTCTCAAAATTTGATTATAAAGAGGATTTATTTATAGCTTTCGCATAAGCACGAAAGCGTGAAGAGTTTTATCGACAGAACTAAATAGCTTTCTGTTGATCAGAAAGTTCAGTTGTCAGTATTGATTTTTGGGTAATTAAAATAGAATGTTCGTCATATTCAAAATCCTTTTAAATATTTGAAGTTTAAGGGCCGCATTTTTGCGTAGTAAGAACGCGAACTATACTGTGGAAATCGTGTTCTTAGCAATGACTTTTTGGAGAACTATCGGTGTACTTATCAAGCCCAGAAGACAATGAAGTTTTGTTTGAGTCAATCGCGCAAGATTTGATTCAAACCGGCTGCTCTATCAATGAAGGGGCGATCCCTCAGGCTTTGGCTGATGCTTTGGCGCAGGAAGTAAAAGGCTTAGCTTCAGAGAAATTCAAGAAAGCCGGAATAGGGCGTGAGCAAGACTTTGTGAGGAACGAGACGGTTCGCTCTGATGAAATCGCTTGGATCTCAGAAGAGACGGAGGCGGGTAAGGCTTGGCTTGAATGGGCGTCTCAATTGCAGTCTTATATGAACAGGCGCTTATACTTAGGCTTGTTTTCGTTCGAAAGTCA
>NZ_LWGA01001320.1:0-1911 GCF_001635235.1 Oleiphilus sp. HI0117
CTGCATATAGGAGCTGTTGGCATAGATGTGCATACCATCACTGATATAAGCAATGGCATCTTTTGAGCTATCGAGTAACAATTCACAGCGGTGCTCTGCATCGCGAATTTTTGCTTCCATTAAACGCAACTTTTTACGATCGGCTCGACTCTCTAACTCTCGTCGCAGTACGACGACTATGTGTTTATCATTTTCGAAAGGTACGACATCTTTTGCGCCGGCTTTCATGTGCTTAACCAGCTGCTCATCGTCATAAGCATCACTTAAGACGATAAAGGGCAAATCGCGGTCTTTTTGGCGTATATGCACTAGGGCTTGGTTTATATCAAAGTCAGCTTCTTTTTCGCGGGCAACAAATAGATCCCAAGACTGCTCTTCAAGCGCATCGACGAACTCTTCTTCAGACTCGATACGCTTTGCCCGGGTAGGTATGCCGGCATTGCGCAACAGGCTGATTAGCTTTTCTGCGTCGTTCTCTGATGGGTCGAGAATAAGTAGATAAATTGTGTCGTTTATTTTGCTCATTGACTTGGGATACTGCTCTTAATGTTCAAAAAATATATACCTGTTAAACCAGGCAAGTTATTAATATAGAGCGCTTATGGTGTGCTCTATTTTCGTTTTCAGTTCTCTATTTATAGTGTCGGCCACAATGAGTCGAAGTCATCATCGTTGTCGCCTACCTCAATATCAGGAACCCGATTTTCAGTCAGCTCTTTCATTTGTTTGTTTTCTGACAGTTCAAATTGACTAAAGCTACCGGTCGCTGATACACGTGTTTCTAAATTACATTTTCCTTCGGCGCCATTGGCTCGAATCGATACCTTATGACCGGACATGAAGGGAAGCCTGGGTGTAATAAGTGTCGTAGGCTGACCTATGGCACTCAGTTCTGGTAACAGGAGTCCTCTTAGGTACTCGCTAGGGTCTCCCGTCTTCTGAAGCAATTGGACACCACATGGCTTAGCGCTAGGCGCTAATAGTTCGATCCCTACCTGGGTACCTTGCTGCTTGATATGTCTGATCCAGCGAATAACCGCGATGCTCCATGCTTGCTGAGCATTTTCACGCAAGGAAATTATTTCACCCGCTTGAATATTGCTTGGTACTTCACCTTCCCATTGCAGACAATAGCCACCAGGGCTTGTATTGACTAAAGGAACTGTGTACTTCGGGTAAGCGCTGTCGAGCTTGTCATCGATTGCTCGGTCATAGGAAATGGGCGCGTCGGAGGGCGTAGTCGCCGAATGACTACCGGCATCATAGCTGTCACCCCAACCATCCTGAGACTGATTGGTGGCACTTAGGAAAATATTGTCATCACCTGAGGTTGAACCGGATGCATGTTGAAGCATTTGTGTGTGGAACTCGACTTTTCCCGAGGTGTAATAGTGGCTTGCACTTAAACCAACACATAGGTTTAGGGCACCCTCATCTTCTACCCGTTTAAAGCTGCGCTTGGTTAATACACCGAATGAATGATGTAAATGATCCAAAACGACGTCGGAAATATGCTTAGGCAGTGCTATGATCGGCTCTTTTTCAATACGCTTCTTTGACTTTGCCTGCTCTACTTCAGTGTTAAGGTGTTCATTTAGTCTGCTCACTAGTTCGGTCGTGTTAAAGCCATAATGGCTGGCACTGGTACTTTTAAGTAAGCTTTTGTATCGAGGTGGTAGATCTTGCTCGATATTGATTACAAAGACTGATTCATCGATTTGATCGGCACCGATGTCAACTAGGTCTGACCACAATTCGANAGCGTAATAAGCAATCTGTATATCGTTTTGACGTAGCTGGTTAGGGCGACAGCAGCTTAGTAAGAGATTCTGTTTATAGACTTGATCTATTCGAGTTTCTCGTCCGTCTCTTCTTTGATCGTCTGCAACGGTATATTTCAGTAAATTGTGT
>NZ_LWGA01001321.1:0-1176 GCF_001635235.1 Oleiphilus sp. HI0117
ATAACAAGTACGACTTTTTAGCCGGAGAGAGTCAATACAAATCGAGTCTAGCAACTGAATCAAACAATCTAAGTTGGATATTATTGCAAAAAAATCATAAACGCTTCATTATTGAAAACTTACTAAGATCTATTAATAAGCTACGAAAGAAAAATCAGCATACAAAAAATGATTAAAAAACAAGTCTTAGCTAATTTTCTAGCATCATCTAATTTTTTTAGATTGATTGGAATCCTTCAATCTCGCTCTTTAGTTATATTTAACTACCACAGAATCTATAACCCGCCTCTTGACACCCCTTTTGACAAGGGAGTATACGAACACTCTGTCGAGGAATTTGAGATTCAATTGAAACTTATTAGCAAACATTTCGACGTTATATCTGAGCAAGATTTAATCGACTCAATAACCTCAAATAGCTTCCCAAGCAAGCGAACAGCTCTAATTACCTTTGATGACGGCTACGTCGACAACTACACAATAGCCCGCCCCTTATTAAAGCAATATAAACTACCTGCGATTTATTTTATTCCAACTCTCCCTATAGAAAATAGAAAGCTTGGCTGGTGGGACCTTTCCTCCTATCTAATCTCTCAAAGTAAGAAAAGTAACATTAACATTGGCAATCAAAGCTTTCCTATTACCAATGCGCATGAAAAAGCAAGCTCTATTCAAGCCGCACTGGCTAGATTTAAATTAACACCATATGAGCATACAAAAGACCTGATCGAAGGACTATCTAACTCTTGTGAAGTAGCACTACCTTCTATAGAAGAGCAATCGGCTCAATGGATGAGCTGGGAACAAATTAAAAGCTTGCCGGAAGATAACGTAGCGATCGGCTCACACACCCACTCACATCGAGTATTAGCAACATTAGATGAACAAACTCAGTTTCAGGAACTTAAGGAGTCTAAAGAAATTTTGGAAGAAAAAGTGGGACGCACAGTTCAAAGCTTTTCTTACCCTGTTGGCGGATACGACCACTTCACCAGCAAAACAAAAGAACTTGTTAAGAAGGCAGGTTATAAAATAGGTTTTTCATACAATACAGGCTATAACAAGCAAGCAATAGATCCATTCGATATCAAGCGCTGCACCCTATCTAACAACTCCGCATACATGACCGGACAAATGCTATTACCATCTATATATAGCCGTACAGTCCCTCAAACG
>NZ_LWGA01001322.1:0-227 GCF_001635235.1 Oleiphilus sp. HI0117
AGACTCTGTTGCGGTATAGCCTCTAGTCACATAACCAATTATGCCAGCACCACCCATATAGTGCCTCGAACTGGGCTCTGTGTCGTTACATTTTCTGCTGATCACCTCTTGCCTGCTTTTTAAGCGTTATCGATTTAAGGCTCGTCTAATAAAATCGTCATGATCGTACTTATGTTGTTAGTTAAACCGCCCTCGAATATAGGGTTATGACGTTGATTAGATTCATT
>NZ_LWGA01001323.1:0-470 GCF_001635235.1 Oleiphilus sp. HI0117
TGTCACTGTGTGCCGCAAACTCCATAGCATCGAGTGTGATACCGACATCCCAATCAGCTTTAGCAGAGCCGTCAGCGCGCTGAATGTAGGGCTTCAACTTTACCTTAAACCCTATCGCTCTAAGTATATTCTGAAACTGTCTCTGTTTTTCATCTGCGGGCTCCGTTGCATAGGCCACGGCATTAACGACGTGTCGATTTTGGGTCACCTTTGCCCAAAATGCATTGTAATCAAAATGGCGGCCATAGGCTTGTCTGGTCGTGTAGTAAATATTCTGTACGTCGACCAAAACCCCCTGTGTCAGGATAGTTGTCGCCTCTGTTAATTTTTAATAATTGAATAGGAGGCGGTAAGAGAATATGAGTGAAGCATTATTCAAAAGAGTTTAAAGAAGCCATTGTTAAGAAGTGGCTTGAAAGTGGGTTATCATTAAGAACGTTTTCAGCCCAGGAAAACATAAACCTATCCAC
>NZ_LWGA01001324.1:0-654 GCF_001635235.1 Oleiphilus sp. HI0117
TTGTTATTTGTCGTTGTTACAGTTAAGACTGTCATCAGTATAGTCGAGAGTCTGAATAAATGGCTATTATAGAATTCGCAATTAGTCACTCACCCTAACAATCCATAGCCATCCAAAATACTGTAATACGCTTTAATCCAAGGTATGCTGCTCTACTAAAATACCTTCAAAAACCAAAGATTTATAACCTACCACACCCACTACTTTACCGTTTTTACCATCAATAACTGGCGCACTCGCCAAGCCAAACTGATCAAATAAACGAGCACAATAGCGCACATCCATTTCAGGTGGGACACTGACAACGGGCTTAGACATAATTTCATAGACATTAACGCGATCAGGTGACTTATCTTTTGCCAATACCTTTTTAGCGATATCTGACAGCATCACAACGCCGTACTCGTCATCCTCATTACGTTTTTTGATAATCACGTAGCTAGCATTATGCTCTTTCATTTGAATCAAGGCGTCTTTAACGGTCATCATGCCGTCCATTTCAACGTAGTTACTCCGCATGACATCCTTAATTTTAACAACCGTTTTATTGGTATGACTCATAACTCTTCCTCGACTTTAGCTGCAATAGATTGTATTTGGTGCGAGACGCCCACAGCATCTTCAACATCTAACTGTACGGCAATTCCCGTACCC
>NZ_LWGA01001325.1:0-553 GCF_001635235.1 Oleiphilus sp. HI0117
GCCCAGCAAGTGCTTCTTTATAAACGCTGCCTGGAAGAGTACCTAGGCAGTCGCATGCTTTTTGATAAGCTAGATCAGCCTGCTTTTTAGTGTAATCTAGCGCGCCACTATTTTGTACAGCGATACAGATTGCATCGAGCTGGCTTGCGTCACCATTACGGATGGCTTTACGAATTAGAACTCGCTCTTCTTCACTGCCGTTTTTCATAGTGTAGATCAGCGGCAAGGTTGGTTTGCCCTCGGCCAGGTCATCGCCGACATTCTTGCCCATTGTCTCGGCGTCGCCAATGTAATCCAGCATGTCGTCAACCAGCTGGAATGCTAAGCCTAGCTGCAGGCCGTATTCCTTTAAGGCTTCTTGTTGCTCAGTACTTGCGTTTGCAAGCAGAGCTGAAGAGTGAGACGCTGCCTCAAATAGCATTGCTGTTTTATTTTTTATGACTTCAAAATAGGCTTCTTCTGATACGTCAGGGTTTTTGCAGTTCATTAACTGGAAAACTTCCCCTTCGGCAATGACATTGGTTGCATTCGATAGCACTTCCATAACCGGAAC
>NZ_LWGA01001326.1:0-900 GCF_001635235.1 Oleiphilus sp. HI0117
GATTCATCGCAAGCTCTCCAAGCCAGAACACTCATTATTTTCGTGTTAATACTGAGCTTCTTTTCAATTGTTGGTATGACATTCACTTTAATGGTAGAACAGAGCTTGCCTTGGGAGCGAGTTCTAACCATGTTCCTGATCGCACTGCAGCCCGTTTCTTTGTTGATTATGTGGAAAAAGCAACACTTACGAGGGGCGGCCTTATTCTTTCTCGCTCTTAGCTTAATTCTGGTCTGCTATGTAGATTTTATGAATAGGTCTTTAGAGGGACCTGCANGCGTCTTATGGGTTTTACCTTATGCAATGGCGGCTATGTTAGTTGGTGCGAGAAGTGCTTTTTACATCGCCTTGGCGTCGGTTGTTCTGATTAGCTTGAATGCCACATTACTTAAACTTGACTTACTTCCTGCTTCTTTGAGTTCTCCAGAAAACTGGATTTGGCTCAAATTGATTTTTACCTTAATCGTTCTGTGTACGGTTGCATTCTGTATCTATGGCTTGATTAGCCTTGAAAAGCGTAAACAAGAAGAATTAAGTCAAGAGATTCGACTAAATAAGAAGATGATGGAGTCTCTAGAAGTTGCTACAAATGAAGCCCAGGCGGCAGCTAGAAGTAAGGAGTTGTTTTTGGCTACGATGAGTCATGAGCTTCGAACACCGCTTAATGGTGTGTTGGGGAATGCTCAGCTTCTAGCAAAAGAGATTAAGGATATTAGCGCTAAAGCTCGTGTCGAGAATATAACTTCTTCTGGTGAACTTTTACTTTCAATTATTAATGATGTATTGGATTTCAGTAAATTTGAGTCGCAGGGCGTTTCTCTGAACCTAGAGGTTTTTGATCTTTCACAGTGCCTGCGTCAACTCTATCGTTTGATAAAACCGCGTGTGCAAGAGGGGGTT
>NZ_LWGA01001327.1:0-308 GCF_001635235.1 Oleiphilus sp. HI0117
AATAAGGCGGTTTTACCTGAACCAACAGGGCCCCCGACACCGACTCGTAGCGTTTGTTTTTTTGCCATTGTTATATCCTATATTTTTCGTCATCCCCGCGCAGGCGGGGATCCATTGTTTTAATTCCCCCTAAGACCTTAGATTCCCGCCTTCGCGTGAATGACTATAGGGGACGTGATCGTAAGCTTTTCAACTAAGAACGGAAAAGCCTTGAGTATTGCTGTTCATGTAAGGCGCTGGCTATGGCCAATCCGGGTAGACCACCGCCTATTTTGTCTTCATCTATTTGTTCAGCCAAAGCAATCGAT
>NZ_LWGA01001328.1:0-610 GCF_001635235.1 Oleiphilus sp. HI0117
CAAGTCGCAGGACTAGGTTGGCAACACATGTGCAAGACTTGCTACCACTGCAATGAAGAGATTCCAAAAGGCTTTAGCGCAAAGATTGAGATTGGCGGAGAACAACAATCGTTTTGTTGTTATGGTTGTTTAGCGATCGCAGAAACCATTGTCTCTGGTGGTCTCGATAACTTCTATCAACACCGCACTGAAGCCTCATTAAAGCCCGACGACTTCACCGACGCACAACGCGATGAACTACTTCTTTATGATGACCCGGCGCTACAAACTGACTTTGTTACGGTAGATGGCAAACAGTCTGATGCTGCACTTAGTATCTCAGGAATTACCTGTGCCGCTTGTATTTGGCTCTTAGAGCGCGAAATCAGCTCACTTCCCGGCCTGATAAATCTATCAATCAATCATACGACTCACAAAGCGCTACTTAGCTGGAACAATGAACAGATCAAGCTAAGCAAAATCCTGATTAAAATACGCAAGCTAGGCTACAAAGCCTTCCCCTATCAGGAAGACAAAGCGAGACAACTTGCCGAGAAAGAGAAACGCAGCGCAATGTTTCGTATCGCTGTCGCTGGTATAGCGGCGATGCAAAACATGATGTTTTCAGTCC
>NZ_LWGA01001329.1:0-20577 GCF_001635235.1 Oleiphilus sp. HI0117
CCTATTTTACGGGCATCTATACTAAATAAAACCATTAATTAGCATCATCTAATTAAATATAAATTTTGAACTGTATCATTAACTTAAGCTTTTCGACGCCCTATCAGATGGAACCCGATATGCCTGAAACAAAACTTCCCAGTGAATTATTCCTCAGCCAGCAGGTAAGAGATATCGATAGTTCGGCTATCAACAGGCATGGAATCAAGGGCTTTTCGCTCATGAACAAAGCAGCGAAATTTAGCTTCAATATACTATTAGAACGATTCCCCAACTGCCAGAAAGTCACAGTATTATGCGGCAGTGGAAATAATGCCGGAGATGGCTATATTGTCGCTGCGCTAGCCAAAGCTTATGGAATTGCATGTAATGTCTACTTTCTTTCGCCTCCAGATAAACTTGTCGGTGATGCGCAAAGTGCATACCAGATGTGCTTAGCAGAAAACGTAAGCTGCGACCACTACTCAGACAAAAGTCTAGCATCAGAGACCGACAATCACATTATCGTCGACGCTCTATTAGGTACCGGTCTTAACTCCCCTGTCAGAGGCCTGTATGCTGACGCTATTGAAGCAGCAAATAAATCTACTGCCCCGATATTAGCGATTGATATTCCATCGGGCTTAAATGCCAATACGGGCAGTATAATGGGCACCGCAATCGAAGCCGACTGCACTGCGAGTTTTATTGCCCTAAAACTGGGCTTATTTACCGCTGAAGGTCAACACTATACTGGCGAACTATATTACGACGACCTGGAGGTGCCAGCCAAAATTATTAATGAGCAGACGCCTATCGCTCATTGCTTGTCACTGCAGAAATTACTAGATCAAGTTTCTGTCCGGCCCCGCCATTTTCACAAAGGTAATTGTGGGCACACCCTCATTGTCGGCGGAGACCGGGGCTATGGTGGCGCGGTACTCATGGCTGCTGAAGCAGCACTTCGCTGCGGCTCAGGCCTGACGAGCGTTATCACCCATCAAGACCACTGCTCTGCATTGCTATCACGCACACCAGAGGTCATGGTCACCTCTACTGAAAATACTCAACAAGTTGAGCAATTGCTGGACGCGGCAACGGTAATTGTAATCGGTCCGGGCCTTGGTAGATCTGCATGGTCAGAAAAGTTACTGCAAAGGGTTATTAAGCTCGATAAGCCGCTGGTGCTAGATGCAGACGCCTTGAATATCTTGACTAACAAACAGAATTGGATCAACTCGGTTGATAAGGAAAATCAAGGTAAACGCATATACACTCCCCACCCTGGTGAAGCTGCGCGACTGCTCGGGCATGGTAGCGCTGGCCTAATCCAGCAGGATAGGCTTCATGCAATCACTGAGCTCTCCAATAAGCTTGGTGGACATATTCTATTAAAAGGCAGTGGAAGCTTACTTGCCAGCAAAGGCGAAACAATCAGCATTTGCCCTTATGGCAACCCAGGCATGGCAAGCGGGGGAATGGGAGACGTACTAAGTGGAATAATTGGCAGCTTGGTCGCTCAAGGCTTCGCTGAGGGCTTTGCCTTGCGTTTAGCAACCACCCTACACGCTCGTGCAGCAGACATTGCTGCCAAACAATCTGGCGAACGTGGCTTATCTGCATGCGATTTGATACCAGTCGTCAGATCGCTACTCAACAAGCTAAATTACGAGCTATAGGTATGACGAGAAAATCTTATGCCTGAATCTTAGTTTTGTTTTTCTCGACCTTCCTGATTCAGTTTTGACCTAACGTCCATCAAAACCTTGCCGTAAGTATTTTCGGCTCGGCGGTCACGACCACAACCCCAATAATAATCGTATTGGCTATTTTCCAGTATCTTCCTGCTACCGCTATCTAAAAGAAGCTGAGCGACCTGAGGATGGCTACGACAATAAGTATAAACCGCTCGCGTCATAACCGTTCGTTTGACTTGAGCCCAGTCTTTTCGAACTTTATGAAAGCGAGATCTACCCATGCGCCTCGCCTGTTTGGCGGTTGACGATTTCCGGATCTTTTCAAAGTAAGAAGGAGAAGTTTCCTGAAACTTCATCGCCTGATAGTAATGCTCGATACTCGGCCACAATAAACCCTCGAGTAAAAAAGAAGCCAGCTTATGAGTACCAAGCGCTTCGTCTTCATTGCTACGTGATAGAAATAATGCATCTTCGTCTAAATCAGGAAATAACAAACTTTTTACTCTTGGACTGTTGAAAAAGCCATCATACCCGATACGTCTTGATCAAAACAGTGGTGAGCGTACACTCGAAGTTACCGAGCGTACTCACCACTTAAGGCGTTCAATGACTCTGTCTAATCTTTAACACGAATAACAATAAACGAAGGACTTCCTTGACGAACGATCAATGCCGGAACAGCTCTATCTGAAGGAAGACTCTCTACCACCTTTTGAAATTCTTTTACCGACGTGAATTTCTGGTTATTGAGTCGAGTGATGATATCACCCTGTTTAATCCCTGCTTCACGTGCTGCACCCGACTCTACCTGGATAACATGAACACCGCCATCCAAATTCAAATCATCCAAGGTCTCATGATCAAGTTCTCGCACTTTAATGCCAATACGGTTCGTCTTCTCTACCTGAGGTTTATTTTGTAAAGCGCTCGCACTTTCGTCAGTCGGAAGCTCACCAATCTCGACACTCACTGATTTCTCATCTCCATCACGAACAACTTTTAGTTTGGCCTTGTCACCAACCTTTGTTCGCCCTACCAGCTGCGGTAGTTCAGATGAGAAATCAATCTCTTCTCCTTCATACTCGATAATTACATCACCAGTTTGAATACCTGCTTGGTCTGCAGGCGAGTCCTCAACCACCTGAGCAACTAAAGCACCGTAAGGACGATCCAAACCAAAGGAGTCAGCAAGATCTTTGTTAACTTCCTGGATCAAGACCCCTAACCAACCACGCGCGACATAACCTTGGCCTTTGAGCTGAGCTACGACCTCCATTGCGACATCAATTGGAATCGCAAAAGAAACGCCCATAAAGCCACCTGAACGAGTATAAATTTGAGAATTAATACCAACAACTTCACCATCCATATTGAATAGTGGGCCGCCAGAATTACCTGGATTAATCGCTACGTCAGTCTGAATAAAAGGTACATAATTTTCGTTAGGGAGGCTACGCCCCTTGGCACTAACAATTCCGGCAGTAACGGTGTAATCAAAACCAAAAGGAGACCCTATAGCAAAGACCCACTCACCAACCTTAAGCGGCTTTGACTTACCCAACTTAACTGCTGGCAAATCATCTGCTTCAACTTTCAAAACGGCCAGGTCTGAACGTTTGTCAGCGCCAATGAGTTCAGCTTTTAATTCACGTCGATCACTAAAACGAACATAAATTTCATCAGCACCATCGACGACGTGGTTATTAGTTAGAATAATGCCATCTTCACTTGCGATAAAGCCTGAGCCCATCGACTGCATACGCTTCTTGCCGTTAGGCTTTCCTGATTTTGGTGGGCCGCCAAAGAAATGCCGGAAGAACTCCGGGATTTGCTCCATATCACCCTGAAACTGGAACTGGGAAGGTCGCTCGGCATGGCTAACCGTACTAATATTAACGACCGATTCCGCATGCTCTTCAACTAACTCGGTAAAATCCGGCAGATCTGCAGCATGGCTAGAGAGACTCAATACACTGATTGCAGCCATCAAGAATAGCAAGGAGCTGAGTTTATTTATGTACTTCATGAAGAATCCTCAAGAGAGTATGTAGTTAGAACGTACCCTCATTTTTGAGGCCGAAGGGCTAGTTTTCAACTTAAAAATACGTAACGGGGGAGCAAGGTTAAAGAGGAAAAATACTAGTCTATAGCCCGGTCTACGGCTACAATATGTGGCTGAAAGTCTGGATCACTTTTATGCTCGCTAGCAAAACGTCTAGCCAAATAAAGCCCTAATCCAAAGCCACAAATGGACGCCAGCAAGGTCGCGGCATCATTTAAGGCTAAATAACTTTCCGCAAGCACAGCACAAAGAATCATTAAAACCAAGGGAAGCACATACATCACGAGGGAGGCCTGCAGGAAAGTTTTCTCTGGAACTGCGAGGGTTACATAATCCCCTACTTGTACATCAAACTCGTTATCAAGCTCAAACTCAATACATTTTCGTTGGCTACTATCATTGACTAGCTTTTGGCCACAGCCCGCTTTCATCTGGCAACTCTCACAGGCACTTTTTCTATCGATACGAACCGATATACGCCCATTAGTTGTTGAGTCATCAGCAATGACTATAGCTTCTTCTTTAATCATTAAACTAACCTTACATGATCGGTTTGACTGATTTCGCAACCTTCATTGCAGTCATAGCAGGAACTTCGCCAACAACCGTCACATGATAGTCATGACCATCAACACTGTGATCAGTTGAATAGGCAGTTGTTGCACCCACCTGTGTCGCACCTTCAGGCATAGTTCCCTTATCAACCGACTCGATAAATATACTGAAGGTTGCCAGGCCATCACTATAGACCATTACATGCTCACCTTCTTTTGCCTCTCCATTTATCTTTTCATAGCCATTAGGCAAAAATTCAACTTGCCACATCAGGGAACGCGACCAGGACATACCTTTGTCTGCCGTTTTGATCATTTCATGCTTAATCGCTTTCCCTGCCCCCATTACATCGAAAACGGTCGAGTCAATATTATTTGGGTACTCTACATGTGTGTATTGGAAACGCTCCAAGGCTTTATGCTCTTGGTCAATTAACTCAGACTTTAGGAGCAGGCCTTTCTCTTCATCTATCCATAGCTTATAGCTATAACGTTCATCGTCATTGGCAGATATTTCCACCACAACACATGAACGCTCTATCATTCTCTCTTTCCCCTTAAGAACTAAAGAGTAATGACTCTTACCAGGCATAAAACCAACAAACTTATTAGTAAAGTTATTGGAAAGAGGACTGTTTTCTACCTCTACAACTCTGTTATTCGGAAAGACGCACATTACCCGCTCACCATCACGGACAATTTCGCCCATCTCGCCATCGAGTTGCTTTAAGCGCTCTTTCTCAAGACCCTTCTCGTACTGGTGAATAACACTCATGGTACTCGACATAGCACCTCTCGAGAACATAAAGCGTCCACGATAGTTCTGCTCTACAGAGGCTTGTTGCATAAACATCAACCAATCAATTGCTTCCCAGGCGCTGCGCTCCTTTGGAAACTGATAAATCCATTCCTCCTTGGCGCCTTGAGCATAGAGCGGCGCACCGACAAGACAAAAAAGTAGCAACAACCCACGCAGAAGAACTTTAGTATTAAGCTTATTCAAATCAATTAACATGATGATATTTTCACTTCCAAGCTCAGCTTATATTCCAACAGAATTGACACTTGCAACCCTAGCCAAAGGCATAAAACCAGACTGAGTACCACGTATCGAGTGTTCAGCATGCCTCAGTAAATACTGACTAAAATGACGCGCCTGCTCTTCAGTCATCTCAACAACAACCTTAGGCTCTTGCGCAGAAACTTTAAGCAGCGCACCTTCAGCAGAAATATTCGCAGCAGTGCTTTGTATTTCATCATTCAGTTCAGTCGTACCTTGAAAAGCAAAAATAAAGGCAAAAGCGACACTGGCCGCTAAGGCAAGCCAAGCACGACTTCCGCCTCTTTTGCTCGACGATTCAGAGCTATCATCAAGAAGCGGAACAACTTTTTGATCCTCACGGCGATCAGCAAGATTCTGAGGGACAGTACCTTCTACGCTATCCATCTCGGTACTCATATCGAGTGAAGGTTCAGCTGCATTGTCCCGGATTGCCGCAGCCACCCCGGCACTAATATCAATATTGAAGTGGCTTTCACTATCTCGTTTCAGCACCTGACGCGCCTCATGATAGCGCCCCCACAGTAGCTGCACCTCTTGTTCATCGGAGTGACCGAGTATTCGCTGAAGTTCCAGCTCATTTGACTCATCATCCATCAACGCTGATATAGACTCTCTTAATCTCTCGTCCATTAATCACCTCTCATGGCTTTGATCTCATTATCAATCGCTTCTCTAGCCCTAAATATACGCGACCTAACAGTTCCAACCGGGCATTCCATCACCGCCGCAATTTCGTCATAACTTAAATTATCAAACTCCCTTAGCGTCAAAGCGATGCGCAAATCTTCAGGCAGCTTTTTAATCGTATTCTTGATCACAGCTTCCAACTGGTCTTTACTCAACAACTGTTCAGGTGATGCGGTATCTTTTAAAGCACTGGCATTTGGGTTTAACTCCGCATCCTCAAGCTCACAATCACTTGACGGGGGTCTCCGACCTTTGGATTGAAGGTAGTTTTTAGCGCAGTTTATAGCAATACGATAAACCCAGGTATAAAAGGCACTATCCCCTCTAAACCTGTCTATTGCTCGGTAGGCCTTTATAAAGGCTTCTTGGGTTACATCAGCGACTTCATGGTAATCACTAACATAGCGAGACACGACTGCTGCAACCTTGTTTTGGTACTTTATGACCAGTAAATCAAAGGCTGCTTTATCGCCCCGCTGCACACGGACCACTAACTTCTGATCTATACTCGTGTCAGCGTCAGTTTTTTCAGGCAGTGTGGTATGAGTCATATTTTTAGTTTTTTGTTGAAATATCACTACATTATCGCTCAGAGCCTCGAAAATTAAAACGCCTTCTCGCTGTTTTAACACTTCTTTACCCTGCTCTACATGACTCAAACATTGTTTAAAATTATTGACTGTCACACCTATGTCCCACTTTGTCATTCTATGCGCTTCGATCTTTAAGCGCTAATCGCTATCTCTATAGAATTGAGACATTTCATTTACAAATAAGTTCAATATCTAAATAATAGCGGCCGTTAACTTATTGAATGAGTACCGATAATGTCTTCTTCCTATACCTATGATGTTCTAATAATTGGCAGCGGCGCCGCTGGACTAAGTGCTGCTCTCGGTTTGAATAAAGACTTATCTGTTGCAGTGATATCAAAGGCAGGTCTATCTAGCGGCTCGACACCTTGGGCGCAAGGCGGAATTGCAGCGGTGCTCAGCGAGAAAGATGATATCGAGTCTCATATCAGAGACACACTTAATGCAGGTGCTGGTTTATGTCACGAAGACGCAGTCAGGCAGACTGTAGAAAACGGCAGACAGAGTGTCTCCTGGTTAGTTGATCAGGGTGTTGACTTTACCAAGATGGACAACGCTGAAGAAGACACTTATCACCTAACCAAAGAAGGTGGTCACAGTCACCGCCGCGTGATTCACGCGGACGATGCGACTGGCTTGGCAATCTCTACAGCACTTTGTTCGCAGGCAGAGTTAGCAGAAAATATCGATATTTTTGAAAACAGGGTTGCGGTCGACCTTATCACACACAAAAAGCTTTTCTTACCTGGCAATCGCTGCGTCGGGGCTTATGTACTTAACCAGTCCAGCGATCATGTCGAGCTATTCAAAGCACGATTCGTCGTACTGGCAACTGGCGGCGCAAGCAAAGCTTACCTATACACAAGCAACCCTGACGGCGCCAGCGGTGATGGCATTGCCATGGCCTGGCGTAGTGGTTGCCGCGTGGCCAATATGGAGTTCAACCAGTTTCACCCTACCTGCCTTTACCACCCACAAGCTAAGTCCTTTTTGATAACTGAAGCGGTACGTGGCGAAGGTGGAAAGTTGTTACTGCCAAATGGCGAACGATTTATGCATCGTTTTGATAAGCGAGAAGAATTAGCGCCGCGTGACATTGTCGCTCGAGCTATTGACCATGAAATGAAACGTATCGGTGCCGACCATCTTTATCTTGACATTAGCCACGAGCCAGATGATTTTATCAAGTCTCACTTCCCGATGATTTATGAGACTTGCTTGAAGTTTGGTATCGATATCTGCCACCAGGCAATTCCCATCGTCCCTGCTGCACATTATACCTGCGGAGGCATTATGGTGGACCACCGAAGCCGTACTGATGTTAATCAACTCTATGCAGTTGGCGAGGCGTCGTTCACGGGTTTACATGGCGCAAACCGAATGGCCAGCAACTCCCTGACTGAATGTATCGTTTATGGACAGGCAGCAGCCAATGATATCAATAGAAAGTCTGCAGATATTCCCGAGCCACCCGATGCCCCTTTATGGGATGAGTCCCAAGTAACCGATTCTGACGAGGATGTTGTAATTTCGCATAATTGGGATGAGTTAAGGCGCTTTATGTGGGATTACGTCGGCATTGTTCGAACGAATAAGCGGCTTCAGCGAGCAAAGCACCGTGTTGATCTTTTACATCAAGAGATACTTGATTATTACAGTAACTACAGCGTGACGAATGACCTGTTAGAACTAAGAAACCTTGTCACGGTTGCAGACCTGATCATTTGCTCCGCAATCCAGAGAAAAGAAAGCCGAGGCCTTCACTATACACTAGACTACCCGGAGCGACTCCCCAGTGCCAAGGATACGGTTTTAACCCCCACTAATTATTCCACCCGAGACTGGTAAACCGAACTAGAACTTTATATCGGCTTACTTAGTTTAGGAAACCTGCTCATCGTGTTTTGGAGCAAGCCACCGACGAATGGCCTGCTCTAACTTATCTTTTTCCACCGGTTTGCTCAAATAGTCATCCATACCGGCCTCTATACACTTCTCGATATCACCTGACATAGCATTAGCAGTAACAGCAATGATTGCGGGCTGCACAAGCCCTTGAATAGCCCTAATATTACGAGTAGCCTCTAGACCATCCATTCTTGGCATTTGCCAGTCCATCAAAATCAAATCGTAATGAGATTTTTGAACAGCCTCCAGTGCTTCAACACCATCGTTGGCGATATCAGCTTTCAGATTCAAATAGTCAAGCATTATCATCAATACCTGCTGATTAACCTTATTATCTTCGACGACTAATATTTTACTATGAGGCGCAAAGCCCAAGTCTTCACCATGTTGAACATTATCAAGCTTGATGTTATCGCTCTCATGACTTCCATCATGACAGGTAATTTCTGCTAATAATTCATCATACCTTAGTGGTTGAGACAAAAAGCTGATTCTAAAACGCCCTGAGAAAGAAGGATCTTTAATCTCACTGCATTCATCCTTATCAGTCATTAAAACAGTTTTATGGTTTTTAAGGGGGTCAGGCAGCTGGGATTCCATTGACTCGAGTTCATATAGCAAGGTGGAATCAACCGATACTGTTACCAAGGAATCAGGGCTTTCTTTAGCCAACACTGACAACCAGGATGAGACACTAACGAAGGTTTCAAATTCAATCTTTGCTGCTCTAAAATACTGTTCCAGCACACTGTTTTGGAAGTGATCCTTGCCTTCCAGCAATAGAACTTTAGTCGGCAATGCAGTTTTTCTTTGAGCGTCATGTAGTACTACATTTTTGTCTTGCTGGCATTGCAGTTTGAGTTTGAAAATAAACGTTGTGCCAATACCTTCTTCACTTCTAAAGTCTACGCTACCACCCATCAACTCAGCCAAGTGCTTACAAATAGTCAACCCTAAGCCCGTACCGCCATACTTTCCAGTTGTCGAAGAGTCACCTTGAACGAAAGGAGTAAACAGCTTACTTTGCGCAGTTTTTGATAGCCCTATACCGGTATCTCGAACTTCCACAATTAGCTGGGTATTGTTGTCATTCTGGTAAGCCGATTCCAACCACAATTCAACTCGCCCGGAACTGGTAAACTTGACCGCATTTGCAGCAAGATTCAGAATAACCTGTCGTATTCTATTCGGGTCGCCTTTGACCCAGCGATTGATATCTGGAGATAGATAATAAATAAATTCCAAACGCTTTTCTTGTGCCTGAAAATTGATTAGATCTGCACAGTCATCAACTACCTGACGCAAATCGAAAGGAATGCTTTCTAGATCTAACTGATTCGCCTCGATCTTAGAAAAGTCCATTATATCGTTAATTAAGGACAATAAAGCCTGAGCTGAAGAGTTGATAACATTTACAAACTTATCCTGCTCAGCATCGAGTTTGGTTTTCTTTAACACATCCGACAAACCAATGATGGCATTCATTGGCGTTCGAATATCATGACTCATGGATGCGAGAAAAATATTTTTACTTCTGTTAGCGCTTTCAGCAACTTCTCTGGCGTCATCCAACTGTGAGTTTCGCTGCTTAAGCTCATCTAAGGTTTCACTCAGCTGAGAGGTACGAATATTAAACCAGCTCGCTAACTGGGAAAGTTCGCTACTGCTAGGTATTTTCAGACGCGTTACGTAATCTTCACGGCTAACAAGCTTTCTCACCTGCTGGGTCAGCTTATTAATAGGCTCCATGAAGACCAGGTTGAAGAAGATAATATAAGAGAGAGCACTGAAAACTAACAGTACTAAGAGATTGCTTAATAGGCCGTCAGATATTTCATCTACTACCGCAATACTATACCGGGCAGGCATAGATAGTACGACCTTCCAGCCAATATTGGGAAGGCTCAAGACTCTGATTGATGAAGCCTCTAATAGAATAGGGTCATCTTTCAAGATTAGTGGTTTATTTGTTGAGGCTTCAAACCGCAAACCTAACAAGAAAGCGGCTATCGTAGAGCCTTCTTCAACTTCAACCTGATAAGATTCTTCAGCCAGCACCTCTGCTAAGCGTTTAACTTCAGCACTGAATTTATCATCACCTGCCCCATTACTGAGCGAAGTACTTACCGTTTTAAGGTAACTTTCTATTTGCTGGAAACCGGAGTTAGTTGCTGAAATGTCTGACATAGTCGGATATTCATGTTTGACGAAGCCTTTGAGGTCTAGGAACTGAGCTTGCTTATTAACTTCGACTGGGAATGACAGTAAGCGATTATTTCGATCTAAGGCAAAAGCATAGCCCCCAATTAATTTTGCCTGCTCAGACATAAACTCAGACAAGCCAGTTAACCTTAGATCGATTGTTGCGACACCCTTGAAAACGCCATTCTCGAACATTGGCACCGTACAAGTTACCATCGGTTCTAATGAATAAGGGTCCATATAAGACTTTGACCAGTAAGCACGCCCGTGTTTTAAATAACGGGCAGGAACATACCATTCTTCGTTGTGGTAGCCATTCCCTTTGGGGTCGTTGTAATCGTCGAAATACTCTAAGACACCTTGCTCATTTCTCCCCCAAAAAAAGGACCGACGTTCCACGCCTTCTTTGAACTGATTGGGTTCGGGCCAAACACCACCACCGGCAACAAGCTTTGACATTCCCGCTTGATCAATAACCTTTGGCAATAAATCTTTAAATGTAGCAACATCTTTGGAAAGCGAGACACCGAGTTTTGCTAAAGTCGTGGTCAATGTCTCAGTCGCAACAAGGCGTTGTTGCAGCTTTAAAACAATATTCTGGCCAATCTCTCGATTTAGCTTTTCAGCCTGCTCGGAAATGACCTGCTTGCCTTTTGTCTGAGTCACAAAATAGCTGGCGGCTACAACTGCTGCGATAAACAGAACAAGGCCCAAGCTCATTTTAAAGATCAAACTGCTGAAGACTCTATTTCTGGGACCTACATGTGCACTTCGTTCAGCTCTAGCACAGTCATCCTGGTGCTGAGTATGCTTATTAGTTGAAAGATCTTCTGATAGTTCTTTGGTGATTTGTTCCGTTCTTGGATCTCTTCGCTTCATTGAAGGGCCAACAATTTTCTTACTTTCCTGCTTCATAGCACTCGTTCTTTCGTCCAAGAAATATGGAAAAAGTATAGGCAATAGATTGGTAAAAGAGAAATTCGAAGCTCTATTCCAAAGAAAGAACGCCTGCTTTTACGATAATAATCATGAAACTGGCTCTAAATACTCAATAATATATTGAACACTTACTCGCCCTCGAAACTCGTTTATTCCCGGTTTAAAGACCACTCTAGCCATTTCAGGCAAGTGCTGACTTACCCATGGACTATTAAATTGAATCGCGTCAAACAACTCATGACCACCTTCCATTTTTAATACTAGCTTGAGGTGTTTTTCTTTTAATACTCTGCTCTGTACCAATTCAAAGGTATTTTCAAAACAAGGTTCTGGAAAGCGTTGACCCCAAGGCCCAGCAGCTTCAAGCTCTCTTATTTGCTGAACTGTTGACTCATACTCATTCAATGGGCCATCGGTAAGGATAACCGACTCCATATCCTCTTCCCTCAATAACTCTCTTACGACTTGGTCAAACGCTTCATTAAAATGCGGATAGCTCGCTTCATCAATCGACAAACCCGCCGCCATCGCATGGCCACCAAACTTTTTAATCAGCTCTGGGTGGCGCTTAGATACCAGGTCCAGAGCATCGCGCATATGAAGCCCGGGTATAGAGCGCGCAGATCCTTTTAGCTCCCTATTCTGAATCAGCGGATCATCGCTAGCAGGCGCAAAAGCGATTACGGGCCGATGAAATAGCTCTTTGATACGTGAAGCTAATATCCCAATGACACCTTGGTGCCAATGTGGCTCATATAAGCTCAACCCCCACGACAAGTTCTCAAGAGCCAAGCTTTCCGTAGACTTGTCCAGAATGCTTTGTACCTGGGCTTCAGCATCCTGTTTCATTTCGGCTTCAATGCGCTTGCGCTCGACATTCAGCTGGTCCAGGCGCTGCGCGATAGACATTGCCCTAACCTCGCTATCAGCTAATAGGCATTCGATACCCTGTGACATATCATCAAGGCGACCCGCCGCATTTAGCCGCGGACCAACGATAAACCCCATATCACTCGATTTAACGCCCGACAACTCCTTACCCGCGAGCGACAAAAGCGCTTTGATTCCAGGACGACAATAACCTGCCCGAATACGTTTAAGCCCTTGGGAAACCAGTACGCGATTGTTGTGATCGAGCGCCACCAGATCAGCGACAGTCCCCAAAGCAACCAAATCAAGATATGAAGCCATATTGGGTTCTTTAAGCTGTCTCTGTTCAAACCATTGTCTCTTTTTAAGCAAGGTTCTAAGACTACTTAAAACATAAAATATAACCCCTACCCCTGCGGCATTTTTGCTGGGAAATTCACAACCGAGTTGATTTGGATTCACGATTGCATCAGCTTTAGGTAGGGTATCTCCCGGCAAGTGATGATCAGTAACCAAAACCTTAATACCGAGTGACTTGGCCCGCTCTACGCCTGCTTCACTAGCAATACCATTATCAACAGTAACGATTAGGTCAGGCTTTAATTTTGCAGCATAGTCAACGATTTCTGGCGTCAGGCCATAGCCGAATTCAAAACGGTTGGGCACAATATAAGAGCACTCTTTCGCCCCCATCTCTCGAAGTACAAGAACAGCCAAGGCTGTACTCGTCGCACCATCGCAGTCAAAGTCTCCAAGAATTAAGATATGCTGCTGTGCAACGAGCGCATTATATAAAACTTCAAGCGCCTCGTTCAGGCCTTTTAGAGAAGATGATGATTCCAGGTCAGCAAGTTGATAGCTTAACTCTTTCGCACTGTGCACCCCTCTCGCCTGATAAATCCGGCTTAATAATGGCGAAAACCCGTCCATCACCGGAGCCCCTTCCGAGAGCGTGCGTCTAACTATTTTCATCATTGGAGCCTGTTTGGTAAAAGTAAGAACCGACGAAGTGAATTACATAAGCCACAAAAAAGCCGGAACAGCGTCCGGCTTTTTTAATCACAGATATGCTTAGCCGCGTCTGTGCTTTGCGACAAAGGCATGTACTTTAGCCATGTCATTTGGAAGAACCTCATAACGCTCTTCCCTATCATAAAGGTCTTTCATATGGTGGGGAAGCTCTGGCGCTACATCAAGCCCGGACTTCTCGACAGCTTCAGGAAACTTAACAGGGTGTGCAGTAGCCAAGGTAATCATTGGTATACTGCCATCACGGCGGCACTCGCGTGCGGCACCCACACCAATAGCAGTGTGTGGATCAATCAAGTATTCAGTCTCTTCGTAAACATCCTTAATCAACTGACATGTTTGCTCATCATTCAGAGACCAGCTATCAAAGAGCTTTCTGGCAGCACGCCAGCGATACTCTTCTACGGAACCTTCGTCAGTTTTCCAGGATGCCATCTGCTTCGCCAAAGCCTTTCCGTCGCGTCCATATAAGTCGAACATTAAACGCTCAAAGTTGCTTGAGACCATAATATCCATACTTGGGGAAAGTGTGTGCTCTAAAGGCTGCATTTTATAGTGATTAGCACTGATAAAACGATGCAGAATGTCATTTTTGTTAGTAGCAACAACTAACTGACTAATAGGTAAACCCATATTCCGAGCTAAGTAACCCGCAAAAATATCGCCAAAATTACCAGTTGGAACCGAAAAAGCAACACTCCTATGAGGGCCACCAAGCGCTAAGGATGCACTGAAGTAATAGACAATCTGAGCCATAATTCGCGCCCAGTTTATTGAATTCACAGCAACCAGGCGAGTACCTTCTAAAAAGGACTGGTCAGCAAAGCTGTTTTTAACCATGTGCTGACAGTCATCGAAGTTACCTTCAATAGCAATGTTGAAAACGTTATCACCCAATACCGTCGTCATTTGTTTACGCTGTACATCCGATACTCTGTTATGCGGATGCAAAATAAAGATGTCGACGTTGTCGCAGTGTTTACAGCCTTCTATCGCGGCAGAACCAGTATCGCCAGAAGTCGCACCCATAATAACTACACGCTCATTTCTTTTCTTAAGCACATAATCCAACAAGCGACCTAGTAGCTGTAAGGCAAAGTCTTTAAATGCCAGTGTAGGACCGCGGAATAACTCCATCACCCACTCGTTAGCATCCACTTGCACTAAAGGTGCGACGGCAGAGTGATCAAACACCTCATAGGTTTTTTCAACCATGTCCCTGAAATCATCTTCAGGAATTTCACCTTCAACAAAGGGGTACATAACATTGAAAGCTAACTGAGAGTATGGAAGGCCTGCCCAGGATGCGATTTCTTCCTGAGTAAAACGAGGTAAGGTTTCGGGTACATAGAGCCCACCATCTGGCGCTAAACCAGTCAACAAAACATCTTCAAATGATAAAGGGGGCGCTTCGCCGCGTGTGCTAATATATTTCACGTTTATCTATCCAAGCAAAATTTCTATCGTAAACAAGAAGGCTCTGCCTTCAGGTTCTTCTAATTAATGGTTAAAGTGCTCAACGCGTATCTTCACGACTTCTTTTCTTGTCGTTTCAAGCGCTTCTATCTGCTCTATAGCAGTATTAATTTGCTTCTCTTGCACTTCATGGGTCAATAATACAAGCGGAATGCAATCACCCTCTCGGTCGGTTTCTTTTTGCATCACTGACTCAATATTAATCCCCAGGTCACTCATAATCGACGCGATCTTGGCCAATACGCCCGGGTGGTCCTCAGCAGTAACACGCAAGTAATACGCAGAAGATATTTCTTCGATTGGCAGTACCGATAAGTCTTGAATCTTGTCAGCGCTGAAGCCAAGGTAAGGAACCGGTACAAAGCCTTTATTATCGCCTATTCGTGCGATATCAATAATATCCGCAATTACCGCTGAAGCTGTTGCTTCTGAGCCAGCACCGGCACCATAGTACAATGTTTGACCAACCGCATCACCATCGACCAATACCGAGTTCATTACGCCATCGACTTTAGCGATCAGCTGGTCCTGAGGGATTAACGTCGGATGAACTCGAAGCTCAAAACCATTTTCATGCTTACGCGTAATACCCAAGTGCTTTATGTTATAACCTAAAGCATGGGCATTAACGACATCAGCTGGTGCAATTTTACTAATGCCTTCAGTAAAGGCTTTTTCAAACTCTAAAGGAACACCAAACGCTGCGGATGCCAGAATAGTTAACTTATGCGCAGCATCAATACCTTCGACATCAAAGGTTGGATCTGCTTCAGCGTAACCAAGATCTTGCGCTTCTTTTAACACATCTTGGAAATCTCGCCCTTTGTCCTTCATTTCCGTAAGAATAAAATTTCCTGTACCGTTGATGATACCCGCAAGCCAATTAACCTTGTTTGCAGCTAAACCTTCTCGAAGCGCTTTTATAATCGGAATTCCACCAGCGACCCCCGCCTCATAGGCAACAACTACTTTATGCTCGGCAGCCAGCGCAAAAATTTCGTTTCCGTGCTCAGCTATAAGCGCTTTGTTAGCCGTGACAACATGCTTGCCATTTTTAATCGCAGCACAAACAATGTCTTTAGCAAGATCATAGCCACCAATTAATTCTGCTACCACATCCACATCAGGGTTATTGACAACATCCATTACATTCGTCGAAAATTCGATACCGCTAAGGTCACAATTATCTTTAAGCTTTCTAGAGGCGACTTGAATCACCTCAACCTGACAGCCTGCTCGGGCAGTAATATCCTGTTGATTTCGTTTCAAGACATTAATCACGCCACTAGCGACGGTACCTAGACCACATATTCCAATCTTAACGGAGCTCAAGATATATTCCTCACGATCACGAATTCATTCTGACTTAAAGCAAAGCAACGACTAAATAGCTGCTACCCTGTAGCCTTAAAATATTTTGGCGCATAGTATACCTTTTCATCAAAGAAAAAGAATGGCACCACAACTTATTTTGAGACCCGCATATTTTTTACTAGCAGATCATTTCTTCACAGCTATACTTCTGAAAACTTAAATAAACAAGAATCAAATCCATGACTAAATACTTAACCGGCATCTGCTTTATTATCTTCAGCACCTTACTTTCTTCATGTGGTGGCGCCTTTAGCGGCTATAGTGACGCGGAACTTAGAAAAGCTTATCGTGACTGTGACTACAACAAACTTTCTCCAGCCGGAGCTCAGCGCTGCAACAACATCAAAAAAGAATGCGACTCACGCAGAAAAGACAAGGGGTTTAGGTGTTAAATTCGACAGCGATAAAAAAAGGCCCGATGAGGGCCTTTTTTTATTAGCTAGCAACTATAGAACACCAAGCGCTTTCCCAAGTTTTTGGGCATTTAAATAACCTGGAATTAAACGACCACTTTCTAAAACAATTGCCGGCGTGCCACTTATTCCCATTGCCTGCCCTAACATATACTGGTCCTGTACAGGGTTGGCGCAAGTCTTTTCGGGAATTGACTTACCATTCTTAGCATCAGTCATCGCTTCGAGCTTATCTTCAGCACACCATGCTGATACGTATTTACCATATGAGTCACTCCCAACACCTGCACGCGGATATGCCAGATAACTAACCTCTATCCCCATATCATTCAAAGCTGGAATTTCTCTATGAAGCTTACGGCAATAACCACAATCAATATCAGTAAATACTGCTATACGAGCCTTGGTTTCACCCTTTGCAGGAAATACAATTTTATCCTTACCCTGAACTGAAGAAATTTGCTCAATTCTGGCGGTCTCGCGACGCTTTTCAGTCAGGTTTTCAATTCGCCCTGTCTTCGTTGCATACAGATCACCGGTTAGAAAGAACTTACCATCAGAACTGACAAATAAAGCTTCACCTGAGTAGGTTGTAACCCGGTACATACCAACAATCTCACTCATCTCGACCGAGCTCAATTTCAAACCCGGCATTGCCTCGGATAAGCTTTTTCGAACCTGAGCCTCATCAGCATTCGCCGTGAGCGAAAACAGCAGACTTAGACAGATAATATACCGAACTAAACGCATACAAACCTCTATAATTAAAACCTATGTAAGGCTTGGCAAAAAACCAAGCCGTTTTTTAATTGAACATTATTTGTATGACAAGCTAAACGGAATTAAGTTCATCTACAAGAACTTATCGTTAACATTTTGTTATGTAGTACTAGGCTCTAGGATGAAAATCTTGATGTAAATCGTATAAGCGCTGTTTAGCTATATGAGTGTAAATCTGAGTTGTTGACAAATTTCCATGCCCCAGTAATAGCTGTACAACACGCAAGTCTGCACCATGATTCAAGAGATGAGTTGCGAAAGCATGTCTTAAGGTATGAGGTGATAATTTTTTGTTAATACCGGACTCAATCGCATACTTTTTAATTCGATGCCAGAATGTTTGCCTTGTCATTTGCTGTGATCGAGAACTTGGGAAGATGACGTGACACCCAGATGAGCCCGCTAGCTCTGGCCTGGCTTTCGACAAGTATTCGTCCAGCCAATCCAAGGTCGGCTCCCCCACAGGAACCAAACGCTCCTTACCACCCTTTCCAAATAAACGAATTAAGCCTTGCTGGACATTTAGTTGCTCAAAATTCAGGGATACCAATTCTGACACCCTTAGGCCGGAGCCATACATAACCTCTAACATTGCCCTATCACGCAAGCCAAGCACCTCAGAAACGTCCGGAGCCGCCAATAACTTCTCAACCTCTGCTTCAGTAAGAGAACTGGGCAGCATACGCGGCAACTTGGGGTTATCTATATTGAGTGTTGGGTCTATGGCGATTATGTTTTCGCGCACTAGAAAGCGGTAGAAGCGCCTTAAACAGGATAATAAGCGTGAACTGGACGAAGACTTAAGCCCTCTTTCCAAGCAGTCCGATAGATAATCATAGATATCACTTTCGCCAGCCTGATGTAGCTCTAAAGTGCGCTTTTTATGGAGCCACGAAGCAAATTGCTTTAAATCGGATCGGTAAGCAGACAAGCTATTGTCACTTAGCCCATTCTCTAGCCACAAAGTGTCAAGAAAACGCTCTGTATACGTCATCACCCATTCACCACCAAGGAGAAAGCAAAAAAGGCAAGCGCCCTAAAGCCACTTGCCTTTTTTAAAAGATAAATTAAGCAGTATTAAAACTTAGCTCAACTTCTCTTTAATTCGAGCAGCCTTACCACTTAGCTCACGCAAGTAGTACAACTTAGCCTGACGAACATCACCACGACGCTTAACTTCGATGCTATCAACCTGCTTACTGAAAGTCTGGAATGTTCTCTCAACACCAACACCGTAAGAAATCTTACGAACCGTGAAAGAAGAGTTAAGACCACGGTTGCGCTTAGCGATAACAACACCTTCATAGGCCTGTAGACGCTCACGGTTACCTTCTTTAACTTTTACTTGAACAACGACTGTATCACCAGGGCCGAATTCTGGAATCTCTGCCGTCATTTGCTCAGCTTCTAAGGCGCTGATAATGTTATTCTTGCTGCTCATTTTACACTCCTAAAAATGATAAACCTAAAGCCTCAGGCCTACCGATTCACTTCTCTAATAAATTCTTGCAACAGAGTCTGCTGCTCGCTATCTAATTCTATTTTGTCCAGCAACTCTGGACGTCGCTGCCATGTTCGCCCCAAGGATTGTTTAAGGCGCCAGCGGCGAATTTTTTCATGATTACCCGACATCAAAACATCAGGAATCGGCTTACCCATAAAAACTTCTGGACGAGTATAGTGAGGACAATCCAACAAACCACTAGCAAACGAATCCTCGGTTGCCGACTCACTATGCCCCAATACCCCAGGTATTAACCTGGAAATGGTATCCAGCAATACCATTGAAGCAAGCTCACCACCACTCAATACGAAATCACCAATTGATATTTCTTCATCAATTTCAGCTTCGATTAAGCGCTCGTCAACTCCCTCATATCGACCACAGACGCAAATCAATCCGTCATATTCAGCCAGTTCCACAGCTTTCTTATGGTCTAGGCGCTGTCCTTGAGGTGACAGGTATACAGTACGTAGTGATACCACCTTCTCGGGCTGATCGTGCTTTAGGTCCTGCACCATCTTTGCCTTAGCGTCGTGAATAGCATCCTGCAAAGGCTGCACTTTCATCAACATTCCCGGGCCACCACCATAAGGTCTATCATCGACCGTACGGTGCTTATCATGGGTGAACTCTCGAGGATTCCAATAATCCAGAGCTATTAGCCCTTTCTTTACTGCCCGCCCAACGACACCATGATCTTCTAGAGAGCGAAACATTTCAGGAAAAAGCGTAACCAGTCCAAAATGCATACATTCACATCTCTAAGCCAGTCACACCACATTGACCAGCAAGTTTCTATCTTTGCACCACTTAAAGAACTAATCCCTTATGCCAGAACTGATTTACAGAACTGATTAAGTAGTGCCTATATAAAAACGCCCCGCAAGTACCGCAATCAGCGCTTTACAAACTAAAACTCCGGATCCCAATCAACTTCAATGGATCCTGCTTCCAGATCTACCGCCAAGACAACCTGATCTGGCAAGTAAGGAATTAATCGCTCCCTACCGTCCAAGCTATCCTTACACTTTTTTACTACCAAAACATCGTTAGATCCGGTTTCAATCAAATGATCAACACGACCAAGTAAAACCTTCTCTTCTACATCAGACCCTGAAGCAAATACTTTCAGACCTTGAAGCTGATGCCAGTAGTAATCACCGCTAGGCAGTTCCGGCAATTCTTCTCGAGGTACAGAAATCAACGAACCACAATACTGCTTAGCCTCATCGCGATCATGACACCCCTTTAACTGGGCGACCAGACCATTGCCATGAGCTTTGCAGCTAAGCACGGTTACCGATCCGTTCTTGCTGCCACCTTCGAGAGTCCAATTTTTATATTGGCAAATATTTTCTTTAGGCTGAGTATAGGAAAACACCTTCACCCAACCCTTAACACCGTATACCGAGGTAATCTTACCCATTACAGCTTTTTCTGTAGCTTT
>NZ_LWGA01001330.1:0-582 GCF_001635235.1 Oleiphilus sp. HI0117
TAGTCTCGCCCGACATACTTAATAAGCCTAGCAAACTAAGCGACCAGGAATTTCGTACTATTCGCGGCCATATAGAGATGGGCTCAGAATTTCTAAGTCGTATGGAAGGTTGGACAGAAGCCGCCACGATGGTTGCTCAACACCATGAGCGATATGATGGTAAAGGCTACCCAAAGAATTTGGCAAACGAACAAATACACCGTGGTGCTATGTTAATCGCTTTGGCGGACACCTTCTATGCAGTAACCAACGAACGTGCAGATAGAAGCTACAAGAAGTCTCTGTTCAGTGCTGTCACACTCATTAATGGCGAAAGTGGCACGCAATTTCACCCTACCTATGTCGAAGCTTTTAACGAAACAGTTAGGCATCATTACGTCACTCGCAAAAATATGACATAAAATAGTACCCTAAACAGTAGCGCTGGTTACCAAGCGTTACTGTTTAATAAATGACCTGCTCGACTTCCCGCGCTATCATTAAAAAATAGCTATCTCGGCGGGAGCAATCATCATGACTATTTCACTCAACGGCGGCATTGGCAGCCCTCAAAGCCTTTCCAGNGCGTCCCAAACTGATAGA
>NZ_LWGA01001331.1:0-650 GCF_001635235.1 Oleiphilus sp. HI0117
AACTCATTCATAACATTTGAAATGGCAGGTTTAGGCATGACCTTTGGCTCCTGAGAACATCAGTTTTGACATATTTGTATATAAGAAAGCCTAGCAGAAGAGGCTGTAAAGGTAAGGCAGGCAGTAATAAATTTGTCGGTCACTGTTTCATAAGTGCCCAGTTTTCTCGACCAATGATACTCTCGCTTACATAGTGAAAAGCTATGCGAGCACTTCTGTTCATTGAAACAAACGATTACGCAAGCTTACCCGATAATGTTAAGTCCTTCATATTGCTTAAACCTTAGCTGCCTATACTGATAGTTCTTTCGGGAATATAGAGACTCTGACTATGAGAACATTACGTTTGACCACGCTTGATAATCAGCGTCAGCGTTTAGAGCGGGAAATAATAGAAACGAAGAAAAAGATTGTAGCAGCTAATGAGGGCGCGTTTCCTGACCTGGGTTTAGTTAAGCAATTGAGAGATTCTATTGAGCGAAATATGCAACTTATTTCAATGATTGATCAGCATCGACCCGCAAGAATCTCTAAGCTGAAAGCGAAGGTGATTTAGGGTAAGTGTAAAACTTACCCTGATTCACAAAAACAATTACTGTCGCTCAGGAATAGCCGTTCCCTGAAAGATAAACAGCGGTGTGGGCGATGTG
>NZ_LWGA01001332.1:0-460 GCF_001635235.1 Oleiphilus sp. HI0117
TATTTGCTTAAGGTCTTGAGGATATGTTCAAAGCAGCTTTCATCTACGGACAGCAATAAACCATTTGAAATCCGTACAACTTTAAACAAGCCATATATACGTCCCTTGGGTGTGTTCAGGGTGCCATAAGAGAAATGGTTCGAATCTAGGGAGTTGATATCAGTAGAGCATTGACCTTGAAGAAACTTTTCTGAGTCTTCACCAGTGATGCTGATAAAACGACTGGGTAGATTGATAAACATGTGAGTCATAATGTGGTAACTGTCAGTTGTAATTAGTTTTTTAGTATTTAGCGATTATACAGCATCGCGGTGCTTTATATTGATATTGCCGAATTTGCTAAAGACGCGAAAACGTCTAAATGAATCTGGACACTCAAGGTTTAGAGGTGTAACTAATATATGAGATTTACTTGTGTACGCACTAATAAAGGCTAGGCGACTATCAATAAGAGGAGCAT
>NZ_LWGA01001333.1:0-293 GCF_001635235.1 Oleiphilus sp. HI0117
TGTTGTTCTTCGAGAGTCGTGCTATCTGAAGCAACTTCAATGGCATCAAAGCTGTCTTCATCCTTACGTAAAGAGATATCGGTAGCGCTGCTGTCCACTTCTAAGCCTTCCAGAGGTTTATGTCCGGCGGGCAGAGCAGGTGCTTCGAGCGTTTCAATCACAAGCGGCTCGGATCGAGGCGCAGCGAAAGTTTGGATCTGGGAAGCGGGAAGCTCAGGTTTTTGTACAGGGGCCTTTTTCAGCTCTTTTATAAGATCGATTATAACTTCTGACTGGTTAAATAGTTTTTCAGG
>NZ_LWGA01001334.1:0-934 GCF_001635235.1 Oleiphilus sp. HI0117
TACTTTTAAGCGCTGCAAGTCTGTCAGCGCATCATTACTGCCATCGCCAATTGTGAATGAGTTGGAGATGACAGTATTTCGCTCGTCGGCTTCATCGTGCTCTGTTAGTGAGTCACCATCATCGTCAATAAGGTCGAAGCAAGCAGGGTGCTCGATTTCTTTGGTAATCGAGCCGTCAGGGCATGTGACGACATTTTCTTCATCATCATCGAGGCATGTTTGATTTAATAGGGCGTACCCCAGAGTGCCATATTTTGACTCCAGGTAGTCTTCGTCGACAGTAAGAATTTGGGGTGGTTCTTGATGGATTACCTTGATCTGCCTTACTTTCGCTTCACTGAATCCGGACTCTTTGAAATTTTCAGGCGCGATCCGGTCTAGAGCGGCAAATTGAATTTCATCATCTGTTTCCACAGTCGGATCTTGGTCGAAAGCTATTAGAACGGTTTGATCAACCTTATTATCTATTTCGACAAAGGCTGAAGGGATGTAAGTCAGGTCCAATGAGGCGCTAAACTGATCTAGAATATTGAATGAGTCATCTTCACGGAGAAACTCTATCTGATCATTGCTGTAGGTGCAGTGTCCGTCATCGCTGCTGATTGCGGAGGACATTTGCTCCTTAGCTTCGACGAATGTTTGAACAAGTTTTTCGCTGTCGATGGCAGCAATAAGGTTTTCCATAAAATCTAGGGGGTTGTTTGCTGATTCTACGGTTCCCTCGTCATCTAGTGTGTAGTTCATATCTGCGCTGATCTGTTGCAATATAAAGTCGCGGACGGCTTCCTCGTCAGCTGAAAGGTCAGATAAAATTGGGTTACCACTAGCGTCAATAGATTTAGATTGCAGGCCTTTAAAGCTATTAATGAAGTCCTCAAGGTAAAGTTTGTATTCGCTATTTTCTTCATTTGCGAGTACTTCGTAGCTTTGGTTT
>NZ_LWGA01001335.1:0-546 GCF_001635235.1 Oleiphilus sp. HI0117
TAATGTCCGGTTAAACCTCTTCAAGAATTTATTAAATTTCTTCCTGTACTACGAGGCGCTAGAGCCTTGCATAGGCATTAGCCCGTGTTATTTCTCTAGCGCAATTTAAATGTAAATAGAGGAAGAAAAATGGATATACTCAAAGTTAATGATTTAAAAAATAGAAAAGAAAATAAGCAGCTTATATTTACTTATATGTTGCACTTAAATGCATGGATTAAAGCAAACTTAAAGGAAAGGATTTCGATGAAATTAAAACATCTCTCAATTATGTTATTGCCGGGTTTACTAGCTGCTTGTAGTGGCACACTAATTTTGGCCACCTAATTAGAGGTGATATTATCACCATCAACTAACTAGGTATCAAAATGAGCAAACGAACAAGACCAACATACTCTCCAGAATTTAGACTCGAAGTTGCACAAGAAGTTGTTGATAAAGGGCGCAGTGTCCGAGATGTCGCGGATAGCTTAGGCCTTGGTAAGTCCACGGTCGATAAATGGGCGCGACAATTAAAAGAAGAACGAAACGGTAGGTTGTCGAGTG
>NZ_LWGA01001336.1:0-561 GCF_001635235.1 Oleiphilus sp. HI0117
GCTTAGTAGACAACCTTCGCGCAAAAATTGACGTGACAGATGGTAACGAAACATTGGCAACAGGGTTTTCCGATGTTGCGCTCCTGGCCACTGCTGGTTTTTTTGATACGAGTGAAACTGATGTTGCCTGGGCTATCAATGAGTATGCTGATGGTGCTGGTGGGTTTGGGAAGCAGTACGGCGATGGCGATGTGCTTATTCACGTTACGTCACAAGACCTTGGGTTCAGTGATGCCGTCCTCACTGGCAATACTCCACCTCCACCGTCTACGCACGCATCAAATCTTGATAATTATAAAAATGCTGTTGATCTACATATTCAGGAAGCCGAGTTTGGTATACGTGCTTCAGACGGCAGTGTTGAGACTGCCTTAAGCAAGAATTTCTCAGTGGAAGCTTACCTAGGTTATTTAGATATAGTTATTAAAAACCAAGGAAATGACTTTCATGATACGACCGGCAATTCTTCGAATGGTAAGCCAAGAAATATATTGCTAGCTGATTCATATCTGGGGATCGATGCGAAATTTCGTGTAGAAGATTTGGATATTGATAGTACGA
>NZ_LWGA01001337.1:0-502 GCF_001635235.1 Oleiphilus sp. HI0117
ATTGTTCCCTATGGAAACAAACCGAGAAACGATATTGCAGGGATGGAAGTTATGCTAGTGAAGAAGTTACCTGATTTGTTGAATGCTCTGTTTTAAAATGCTTTGGTTTAGCTTATTAGATTAGTCTTCGAGCGTACTTTCTAAATGACGGGCAAATATGTCTGGCGCCATGGGTCTACCAAACAGATAGCCTTGTGCATAGTCACAGTTTAGATCTTTGAGCAGCTTGTATTGCTCCTGATTCTCGACGCCTTCAGCGACGACCTTAAGGTTTAAGCTGTGAGCCATAGAAATCGCCGCATTAATTAGTTCTTTGTCGGCTTGGTCTTCGACTAAGTCGTTGACGAAGCTACGGTCGACTTTAAGCATGTCAAAAGGATAGTTCCTGAGATAGCTTAGTGAGGAATAGCCGGTTCCAAAGTCATCCATCGATATTCGGACATCAAGATGGTTGAGGGCTCTTAGCGCATCTTTTACGAACTGCTGGTTATTCATTAGAACG
>NZ_LWGA01001338.1:0-498 GCF_001635235.1 Oleiphilus sp. HI0117
GTTAGAGCGAGATTTTGGCAAGCAGTGGTTGCTGGCCAAAGATGAAATTGAGGCCTTGTTTGTTAAAACAAATTGGCGTGTAACAAATCGAATTGTACGTGCGGCCATCTATGTCGCGGACGGAGACTTCGATGAGTTAAGTCGATCTATAGAGCGTGTCCTATCAGATTATAAAGATCTTTTATGGCAGGCGGAGTATGACCGGGGAGATGATCAGTTAAGGGACTTCAATAAGAGTTTCGGTGAGCTCAATCTTTAGTTTATCGTAGAGCTTGATCTGGTGATTCTCAGTGCTGGTGTCATCTATGAGGGTAAGAAGTAAGGTGTTTCTGGGTAATCAATACCCAGAAACGTATTTTTTACTATTACTGCTGAGAGAGCTTTCTAGAGAAACCTAAACCTAGTAAGCCTAGAGCAAGTAAAGCTATGCTGCCTGGCTCGGGAGTCTCAACTGTGTTACCCGTGTTTCTTCCCCAAAGCATAAAGTTAGATAAGCCG
>NZ_LWGA01001339.1:0-6513 GCF_001635235.1 Oleiphilus sp. HI0117
CCAATCGTTCATGATGGCAATCCTCGCAGCGGACACGCAAAAAGCCATATTCCAGCCGACCACATTGGAGAAAATCTTCGAACTCTCTCTGAACGTAACGAGGCAAGCTTTGTCCCTGACCCTCCAACGAGGACTTAAAGACAGGATAATGTTCCTGAACCAATTGATAGAGGAGCGTCTTTTCGGGCTGATGGCGTTCATAGTATGGTGCTTGACTCGCCCAGACATTCCTTGCCGGTGACATGAGCATCCTCCTTGATACTGTTTATGCATACAGCATATAGAAGAAGCTTCACTTAGCGAATATTGGCCGTAATTTTGTAAAAACAGTCCAACTGTTATGTCCGCTTATCTCACTTTCCAGAAGTAACCGATCAGATCAATATTGGCCAAAATATCCTTGTTTATCGATCAGTCATGAAGGTCCGTTTTGCGGACTTTCACGCCTTTGAGTGCTGTTTAACTATGCCGTGCACTGAACTCCAACCTTTGAGAAAGGGTTCGAGCCGATACACCTTTCTGATACTACTGACTTTGCGCAAGGTTCTGCGTCTCTCCAATTACTCTGTTCCGGCCTTGTTTCTTAGCTGCATACAAGGCTTGGTCAGCGCGCTCTACTAAGCCATCAATTGTGTCAGAGGTTTGCATACTCGCAACACCGACAGAAATGGTAATATTACCCAGGGTGACTTTTTTATCACTGCCCATAACCAGGTTTTTACTGGCGACCTTATCGCATAGCTGCTGGCCTACAACGAGTGCGCCTTCGTAGCGTGTGTTGGGTAATAGCGCCACGAATTCTTCACCTCCATAACGAGCGACGATATCGTCACCTTTGACACCCTTCTTTAGAACTGTTGCGATAAAGGTTAAAACTTTGTCGCCTACTGCGTGGCCGTGCGTATCATTAAACGATTTGAAGTGATCAATATCCATAAATAGGAGAGAGAAGGGCTTCAGTGTTTGTTCAAACTCATTTACTAGTGTTTTAATAGACTCATCAAATGCTCGTCGATTCGGGATGCCGGTGAGCTGGTCGGTAAACGCCGTTTCGTTCAGTTCTTCCAAGTTCCTTTTTAAAGTACTGACTTCCTCCTTCACAACGATTAAGGAGTTTTCCATTGATGTGTTGGCTTGTCTAACTTGGTCAGTTTCTTCAATAAGCTTGGCAACGAGCTGAGTGATGCTGTTGATATCGGGGTTTTTCTTTAGATCATTCTGGCTTTCTTCCAGTGCGGCTGAAAAAGCCTGGTTGCCCTCAAGGATTTTTTCCAGCTCTTGCAGCAGGTTGTCCACAAGCGTCTCTGTATCGCCTTGTATATGGCTCAGTTTATCCTGCGTTTGGTTTGCAATATAAGTTTCGTAGAGTGAGTTATTTAAGCTGTCTGTAAAGTTCGTTCCACTTTCTAGCAGGCTATCTATTTTCTTGCGTAGCTCGAGGTTCATTCCTTGAAAATACTCATACCAAACGAAGTAGTTTTCCGGGGTGATTGGGATTTCAAGGTCTTTCATTTGTGGGATAGTTTTCTTAAGGCAGTCAACAGCTTGTTTAAGCTTTTTTTGACGGCTTTCCCGCACAGGTATTTGTTGCTCTGTCATATTACTCGCTACTCCATTTAGCCTGGTAATATTTGTCTGTAACCTGAGTTCAAGCCTCTAGTTTGTGCAATAATCTAAGAATTATAAGACTTTTTCAATCATAAATCATTTCGTCTATCCAGTTGTCCGCCGGCCTAATTCAGTCATTTTAGTTGTTGATGGTAACGATAAAACCATTCTAGGTTTGGATATAAGCCCGATATTTCATAGTATTCGGTATTGCTGTCATTCTCATGAACCGCTGTTTCATAATAGGGAGATCAGATGTCTCAGAGCGCTGCTTTAGTCAAAGCACTGAAAAAATGTTTGAAAATTAACGATGTAAAATATGCAGATGTGGCTGATGCCCTCAATTTAAGTGAGGCGAGCGTGAAACGTTTGTTTTCTGAGGAAAGCTTTTCGCTAAAAAGGCTAGATCAAATTTGTGAATTTTTAGGTATTGAAATTAGTGATCTGGTGGAGATGGTGAGACAGTCTGATCAGATTCGAAGTTTGACGATTGAGCAAGAAAAAGAAATTATTGATGATCTTCCGCTTTTGATTGTCGCAAATAGTGCCTTAAATCGTTGGAGCTTTGAAGATATATTGTCTACCTATGATTTAACTGAGACCGCGTTAATCCAGCATCTTGCCAAATTAGATCGCCTAAAGTTGATCGAGTTGTTGCCTGGAAATCGCATAAAGTTATTAGTTGATAGAAACTTCAGTTGGCAAAAGAACGGCCCTATACAGCGGTTTTTCGAAGAAATTCTAGTGAATGAGTTCTTTAACTATAGGTTTGATGAGCCCAGTGACAAACGACAGTTTGTGGTGGGGATGCTCTCTAAAGCCTCTAACCTGATCTTTCAGAGAAAGTTGGATCAACTTGCAGAGGAATTTCATCGCTTACATGTAGAGGATGAAAAGTTGCCTGTTAAAGAGCGATTCGGTACTAGTGTTGTCACAGGTATGCGTCGATGGGAGCCTTTGGCTTTTGAGAAGATGCGCAGAAAAAAGGATCTGCGAAAGTTTTAGTATTGATGGGGTAGTTTGAGGTGTGGGCTGATCTATGAAAACCGAGTTCATAGATCAGCATTGGTTTCGTTTTTTAGGGTGTTTTATGAACGCTTTGATTGAAGCTTTCGTGATAACACCGCCGCGATGAGCAGCAATAACATCATCCAGGGGCTAGATGAGCCTCCACCAGAGCTCGGGTAAGCGCGGGTGTTGTTGAAAGCTGGTTGATGGGCATCTTTACGATGGTCTCTTACCGGCTGGCTTGCGCGTTGTTGTTTAGCCTGCAATTCTTTCTTTACGCGTTTGGCGTTATCTCTTGAAATGTTAAGCTGCTTGAATACCTCTTCTCTCACAACAATCATCGAAGTGTAGTCGGTGACTAAACCATATTGTTTGGCAATGTCGATGATGGCTTGTTTGGCATCTGCATCTTCGCCTAGATAGTCAATTTTATTCTGCAATGCTTCAATGCTCGCGAACGCCCATAACCTTTCTATCTCAGGGTTGAGTTCACTTTGTTTTGGGAAGTCAAAAGACGTTGTGTAGGTTTGTTGTTGGCCTGACATTTTGCCTTTGATTTCAACCGTTGCTTTACCATTTCCCCAGTAATGTCCGAACAAGATAAGCTGCTGACCTCGGTACACAGAACCGATACGGGCGGGTGTAAGGTTTTTAACCTTAACGCCGTCAATATCAACTTCGACATCATGAAAGGCTTCGTGAGTTAGTTTTTCGGTAGCGATCATTAGCTTGCCAACGATGTCATCACTATTGGATACACTCATTGCGAAGCCGTTAGAAATTTTTGTCATGCTATCGAGTAGTGGTCTATTAGCACTGTTGCCCATCACAAAGGTAAAGAGTCGTACATCATATTGTTCGAGTAAGCTTAGAAAGGATTTTTTCTCCGTGGTGCCGATATTAGCAACGCCATCGGTGACTAAGATGATGGCACTCGCGCGATCAGAATCGAGACCTTTGATGCCTTTTTTCAGGCCGTCGTATAAATTTGTGCCGCCATTAGGGGTCGTCGATTCAAGTGATTGTGTATATCTTGATACATTCTCGGCTGTCGCAGGGGTGTAACCTTGTGTGATCTCACTTGCATTGTTGTTAAATAGGATGATGCGAAAACGGTCATTTGGATTTAGCTTGGAAAGCCCTTTGTTAACGCCTTCGATAAGGCTGTGGTATTTTCCCTGCATTGAGCCTGAGTAGTCCAGTACAAAGATCCAATCTCGCCCCAAGTTGATTTTACTTAAGTCATCCCCCGGGGTGATGGTCATCATAAAGGTTCCTTTGTCTTTTCCGGGTTCTTTGTGTGTGACCATATCAATCGAGCCTGGCAGGCCTTGTTGATGTCTCCAGTAGACCACGATATCTTGATCGAGTTTAGTGATTGATTGCTTTGCTGTGATTGGGTTTGAGTCTTCTTCGTTTTGTGCGGCCTGCCCATTCATCATGGATATATGCCATGCCTGATTCGTGTTTGAGGTGACAATTGCCTGCGGATGTTTCGGAAGACGGACATCGTCAATAGGGTAAGAGGATCTTATATTCATCTTGAAGCTGAATGCTTCGGTTACCACTTCGTTGTAGCTCCAAAAGGCCAACTTTTCTTCATCGACGCCACCATCTTCAAGTGGGTAGACATAACTGCCAATGCCATGGTCTGAATGGACAGCTTGAATGTAGACTAATCGGATTTTGACATCTTGCTTTGGCAAAACCGGGTAAACGGCACTATCAAAAGATTTATACTCATCCTGTTCTGTTAAGGCGGTTTCTCTGCCTTGTGCTTTTTCTTGCTCATAAATCTCGCGAGCTTGTTTTTTCTCAAGCACCTCGCCAGTCACAGCTTTACCGTCTATCCAATAGGTGAACTCTCCTACCGCTGCTTTTTCTGGAATGGGGAAGGAGTAGATTGCTTCTAGCGTGGTGTCATTCGGGTTGAAAAATAATTGTGTTACTGAAGTAATGGCATAGCCATCCTCGATAGTGACATCTACATGGTGTTGTTTTATTTCCAACGCTGGTAGCTGACCGTTTGCGGGTGACATGAGTCCAGCGGCCTGCGACATCATGCTAAATGCGAATAATAGGGTAAAGCTTATCAATTCTAAGAAGTTTGGTTGTCTGTTCATAATGCTCTCCATTTGTTGGTTTGTGGCAACAAGCGAAAGCAAAACTAGATGGTGATGAACGGATACTCAATAAAAAACGACTAAGTCTAATAGCAAGAGCCTGAGGGTATTAGATAACGATACTTTTCCATATTTTTATACAAGGATTGTTTTGTTGTAGTCACTCAAAACTATTTATCACGCAAACGCAAAATGCGTCCACTGTCGGTGGAAAGGTAAATCCAGCCTTCAGGACTTTCGACAACTGCTCGAATGCGTTCGCCCAGGCTTTCAAGTAATCGTTCTTCAGCGATAGCCTGATACTGCTTGTTGAGCGATACTCGGTTTAGGTGTGTCATCTTTAGTGCACCTGAAAAGAGGTCCCCTTTCCATTCCTTGAAGGCTTTGCCTGAATAAACGATCAGACTCCCTGGCGCAATGGAGGGAACATAATATTTAACGGGTTGCTCCATGCCTTCTTTATGAGTGCTTTCACCCACAGAAATTGGCCCCCAGTATTCCTTGCCATAGGAAATGATGGGCCAGCCATAATTTTTGCCTGGTTTAATCAGGTTTATTTCGTCACCACCTCTTGGTCCATGCTCGATAGACCATAAAACAGACTTGTCGGGAGTAAAAGCTAAACCTTGTGGGTTTCGGTGCCCGTAAGACCATATTTCGGGTAGGGCGCGGGCTAGTTGAGTGAAAGGGTTATCTTTAGGAACCGTGCCGTCTAAATTTAATCGAATGATGCTTCCGGCATGATTGCTTAGGTTTTGCGCGTCTTCCCGTTTGCCTCGGTCACCGACGCTGAAAAATATGTGCCCCTGATTGTCAAAGGCAATACGGCTACCAAAGTGTCGGAAGGTATCGCTATCGCCTTTCGCTACGAATAGCTCACGCCAATGCCTTAGCTGCTGATTCTCTGTGAGTTGGGCGCTGGCAAGGGCTGTCGTTCCCTTTCCATCATGTCTTTTGCTATAACTAAGATAAATATTCTTTGATGAGCTGAATGTTGGGCTTATGGCAATATCAAGAAGGCCACCTTGGCCTTTGGCAAGCACGTTCTTAAGCCCTTGGATAGTTGTGAGCTGCTTTGTTTGAATATCCAAACTATAAAGCCGGCCACGTCGTTCGGTAATTAATAGAGTGTTGGCATCCAGAAAAGCCAGTCCCCAAGGAATATTTAAGCCTGAGTATAGTTCTTCCAAAATGAAGTGAATCTGGCCACTTTGCCCTTCAAGGATAGTGCGGGAAAAGCTTGGGCTGGCAAAGCTTATGAAGAACGCAAGACTAATACATGCAATGAAATTGTACATTTTAGGGAACTCCAATAGCTTCAGCATTCAATCAAGGCAAGTTTTAACCCCTTATCAGGCTCCAGTTCTTTTATTTCATCACTAAGCGCTAAAGGCGTGATAGATCTTACATCCTCTATCGTCTCTCGTATGTCGCGTTCAAATTCTGAAAAGGTTACTTGTTGATTGTTTAGGGCCGCTAAGATAACTCCGCCATCCTTTAAGTATTTGGTGCAGCGACGTAGTAGTTTCTGATAGTCAGGCCAGCCTCGAAAGGAGCCTTTATGAAAAGGCGGCGGGTCGAGAATGATTATGTCGAACTTTGACTGCTTGGCAATTTGGCTGTTTGACTTAAGAATGTTCTTTTTCCAAATCGATACTCTTTCATCCAGTAGATTATTTATCTGATGATTTAATTGTGCGGTTTTGGTGGCGCTACCGCACATATCAATATTAACTACTTTCTTTGCGCCACCTTTCAAAGCAAACAAAGAAAA
>NZ_LWGA01001340.1:0-825 GCF_001635235.1 Oleiphilus sp. HI0117
TTTACACTTACATCTAAGCGCATACGTGGAGACCAGCCACACACAGTAGCAGGCCTTATATTATGCACCTGCATCTTATCGCTATAACTAAGCATAATTCGCTCTGCTACCATTTTGGTTTTGTTATATACAGTGATGGGAACAAGAGGTAAATCTTCGGTGACCTGAGGCTCATCTTTAATGCCATATACACTGCCAGAACTACCATAGAGCATATGTTTTACACCAGCTCTAACCGCCCTATCTGCAAGCAGCTGCGCGCCAAGAACATTAACCTCCCAGGATAGAGTAGGATTTAATTCAACCCCTGGGTCATTTGCAATATTAGCAAGATGGACAATCGTTTCGATACCTTCAAGCGGAATAGCGTCTATATTCCGAATATCTTCTTTTACTACTGTAAGTCGCTCATGAGGCTCTAAAAAATTACCAAACCACTGGGTATCGACGACGGTTACATGATGTCCATCGCTAAGAAGTTGGGGTGTAAGAACGCTGCCGATATAGCCGCAGCCGCCAGTAATTAGTATATTCATTATTTACGCTTTATGTTGGTAGTTGTGAGGAAGCGTCAGCAAGACTTCTAAGTTCTGTTCGACCCATTGCAATGTTTCGTTAATGCCATCGTCCAAAGTAATTTTATCGGCCCAAGAAAATTGCTTACGAACTTTAGTACTATCAAGTAAATATGCCTGATCTTTTCCTAAACGGTCTTCTGTAACATCAACAAAGTCTTCAAAAGAAACTTTTGTCACATCACCGACACGTTCAACAAGCTCCCGTATGGAAACTGTTTCACGAGTTGATATGTGGTAGGTCGAGCCT
>NZ_LWGA01001341.1:0-925 GCF_001635235.1 Oleiphilus sp. HI0117
AAAAACGTTTCTATCAAACTTTGGTTTCTTTATGACTTTCGAATACTGATCGAGACCATTGCTCTAATATAGACAAATTCTCGATCATTACCGAATTTTGCCACCAGTCGCTTTGCTCAAAAGGCGTTAAGCGAACAATGGCTACAAGCACAACTGCAAGAATTAACCCCCTGGCAAGACCAAACACAATTCCTAGCATTCTATCTATTGGGGTTAAGCCAGTTAAACGTATCAAAGCACCAACAATGAAGTTGATACCAGCACCCACCAGCAAGGTACCTATAAACAACATAATAAATGCTGCGATGGTTCTTAGTACTGGTTCATTAATTGAGTCAATCAATAAGGTTTGGAGATTAGGATGAAAGCTGCGCGCCACAATAAAGGCAACCACCCATGTAGCAAGCGACAAGGCTTCCTTAACAAAACCTCGCCTGAGACTCATTAAACTTGAAAGTGAGATAATGACGATGAGCGTCCAGTCGGCCCAATTTAAACCTGACATTTAAAGCGCATTAACCCCGTTAGTCTCTGACTTGCAATGATACATTTAACCCAAACAAATGATATCCAAAAAACAGGCGCGCATAATAACAAAGATAATGGGGGTTACGCATCAAAAAAGATGAGTCGACTATCAACCTTATACTTTTGGTCGAGTTTCTTCTTGGTTTTTTCAGCTTCACGCTTCTTAACAAAAGGACCGGTGAAGACCCTAATCGCTTTTTTACCGCCCAACAAAACTTCTTTTGTATGCCCGTCAAAACCATCGGCCCTGAGTTTGTCTCTTAGCTTATAAGCGTTCTCAGTTTTACTAAACGTTCCTAACTGAACCATCCAAATATTTTTAAAAACGGGCAAATGCGACACTTTTGGCTTGGAAGCCAGTGGACGTTTAGAGGCTGCTACGACAGGCTTAACTTCT
>NZ_LWGA01001342.1:0-917 GCF_001635235.1 Oleiphilus sp. HI0117
AACTACCCAGTGCCCAAGTATATGAACCAGAAGGTATGTGAAAACCTGCTGAATAAAATGGTCGCTTAAGTAAAGCAAGTAAGTCTAAGCATAGACTATTGACAAAGGACTAATAAAACGGCATAGTCTCGCGTCATTTTTATATGAACTGGGATCGAGCACTTTTCAGCAACATCAAGTGTAAGCGCTCCCAGTTAATTTTTTAGTAATCCGCGAAATTTAGGAGCAACACGGTGGCCAACTCCCCATCTTCAAAAAAGCGCGCGCGTCAGCAAGAGAAACGCCGCCAACACAATGCTAGCCAACGTTCAATGGTTAGAACTTACATCAAAAAAGTAGACGCTGAAATTGCTGGCGGAAACTACGATAACGCACAAGCAGCTTTCCTAACTGCTCAGCCAATTATCGACGGCATGGTAAACAAGGGTATCTTCCCTAAAAACCGCGCCGCTCGCATCAAGAGCAACCTGAACGCACAAGTTAAAGCCCTTAAAGCTTAAGCTTCGCTCTCAGGCATAAAAAAACCGGCAAACGCCGGTTTTTTTATGCCTGAAGTTTAGCATCTCAAAGCAACACAAGATTATCACGATGAATAAGCTCAGCTTCATGGCAAAAGCCTAGAATCGATAAGATTTCGTCACTCGACTTACCTAGAATCCTCTTCGCATCTGGCGCATCATAATTTACTAAGCCTCGCGCAAATTCCCTGCCAGAACTATCTTTGCACGAGACCATATCACCACGCTTGAAACGACCACTTGCCGAAACAACCCCGACAGACAGTAAACTTTTACCACCACGCTCTAGCACTGCCACAGCCCCATCATCAAGCACCAAATTACCTGCTGTCTGGAGATGCCCTGCCAACCATTGCTTACGCGCAACTTGTCTTGAGGTTGAAGGCAGCATCATAGTAC
>NZ_LWGA01001343.1:0-344 GCF_001635235.1 Oleiphilus sp. HI0117
CGGGCTTCGCTTTCAATAAGTTCTTCAAGAGCTTGTTTTTCAATATTTTCTAAGCTGCATTGAATTTCCTGATAGTCGAATACTCTAAAGCTTGTGCCATCTTCAGAAAAACTGGCTCTGAGAGCATCATGCCTTGCAACGGTTAGCTCAAGTGCATTGATGAGAGCAGGCACTCTGAGCTCTCCTTTAAACTTTAAGGTAAAGGATTCGTTAAAAGCGCTTGAAGCCTTTGGATCCATCAGGACAGACGACCATATTTCAAGTTGTGCTGCCGTGGACGGAACCGATTTTATCAGGGTCGGTTTTTGATCAGCAAAGGGGTCGAAATCTACCGAAACAGATTG
>NZ_LWGA01001344.1:0-1237 GCF_001635235.1 Oleiphilus sp. HI0117
TACAAGCCGACGGGTATTGTCTTAGCGGGGGGGCCTGAGTCTGTGCCTGAGCCTGGTTCTCCACGTGCACCAGAAGTTGTTTATAGCTTGGGTGTGCCGGTTTTAGGGATCTGTTATGGCATGCAGACTATGGCCGAACAATTAGGCGGCAAGGTTGAAAGCTCTGATGTACGAGAGTTTGGTTATGCCCAGATTAAATCTGAAGGTGATAGTGCTTTGTTCAAAGATATTGCAGATCACATTGAAGGTGCAAACCGCTTATTAGATGTATGGATGAGCCACGGTGATAAAGTTACTGCGATGCCTGAAGGTTTTGAGTTGATGGCCTCAACTGAATCTTGCCCTATTGCTGGTATGTACTGTGCAGAGAAGAATTTCTTTGGTATCCAGTTCCACCCTGAAGTAACGCATACCCTGCAGGGTGAGCGTATTTTAAGTCACTTTGTAAAAGATATTTGTGGTTGTGAATCACTTTGGACGCCAGCAAAGATTATTGAAGATCAGATTGAACGAGTTCGTGCCCAAGTGGGTGATAAGAAGGTCTTGCTAGGTCTATCTGGAGGTGTTGATTCTTCAGTGGTTGCGGCGCTATTGCATAAAGCCATTGGTGATCAGTTAACCTGTGTTTTTGTCGATAACGGCTTGTTACGTAAGAACGAAGGCGACATGGTGATGGAGATGTTCGCCGAAAACATGGGCGTCAAAGTCATTCGTGCTGATGCTGAAGACTTATTCTTGGGTAAGTTAGAAGGTGTTTCTGATCCCGAGAAAAAGCGAAAAATCATTGGTAATACCTTTATTGAAGTCTTCGATGAAGAAGCAACCAAGATTCAAGACGTTGACTTCTTGGCCCAGGGTACTATTTACCCGGATGTCATCGAATCTGCTGCAGCGAAAACGGGTAAGGCGCATGTTATTAAGTCTCACCACAACGTAGGTGGCTTACCAGACGATATGAAGATGGACTTAGTTGAACCTTTACGCGAGCTATTCAAAGACGAAGTTCGTAAGATGGGCTTAGAGCTAGGTCTGCCTTACGACATGGTGTATCGCCACCCCTTCCCAGGGCCTGGCCTAGGTGTTCGTATTTTGGGGGAAGTGAAGAAAGAATATGCAGAAGTTTTGCGCGAAGCCGACGCTATCTTCCTGGAAGAACTTCATAAGGCAGACTGGTATCACAAAACATCACAGGCATTTGTTGTCTTCTTGCCGGTTAAGTCGGTGGGTGTTGTAGGGG
>NZ_LWGA01001345.1:0-1260 GCF_001635235.1 Oleiphilus sp. HI0117
TGGATGTAGTTAAGCTGGTTAATAAAGTTAAAAAGCAAGGGGCGCTTCAGGAAAATCATCCCCAGCTACAAGGTTCTTTAAATGTTAGGAACCCTTATACTGATCCGTTACATTATTTGCAGGCGGAGCTGTTGAGGCGTGACCGTTTAGCCGAGCGAAGCTCTGAAGGTAAGCAAGAGCGTGATTTAGTTGAAACAGCTTTAAAAGTAACGATGGCCGGTATCGCTGCTGGAATTCGAAATACGGGCTAGTTCAGCTCTTGTGTTTGAATCGACTGCGTAAGCGTTTGCAACGAAGTTCTTAAAAACGTAAGCGTGTGAAGTGGTGTAGAGTTATTTTTGCGGATAGCTCTACACTCGGTAAGTATTCCGTCACGGCGCCACCAAAAGTTCTTGCTCCGTTTATCAATTAATACTTAGGTAAATCATTGTGCCCATAGCTTCCAGACTAAACCAGTTTATCAATCACAAGGGATTGATCTGTCAGCAGATTCATCACGCTCGCAGTTTAAGTTTTGCACAAGCCCTGGAGCAGGCACAGGCGATTCCGGAAATGAGTGCAGTACCTGTTACTTTACTCGATGAGGAAGGCCCGGCGGTTGCGGTGATCCCCTTTGGCACAAAATTGGATATTGAATTAATTAATGACTCATTGGGTAGATCTTTTCAAATTTTAAGTGATGAAAACTCACGAAAGCTATTTAAGGATTGTGAAACCGGGATGTACCCGATTCTCGCAACTGCTTATGGTTTGCCGATTATTCTAGATACGAGTTTACTGGAACTGGAGTTTGTATTCTCTGCTAGTGGTTGCTCAAGCACCTTATTAAAGATTCCCGGTCCGTCTTTTCGTATGGCAATGAATGGCGCGATTAAGGCAAAAGTTTCTATTTGGCTTGCGGGTGAGGAGCCTAAGTCAGGATCGGGGCAGAAGGTTTCAAATTTGCCTCATAATGCGGGCTTGACCCTAGATGGCATTGCGAAGAAGTTAAGTCGTTTATATAAGTTACCACCAATGCCAGAAACTGCTATACGAATCATGCACCTGACCAGCGACCCCGATGCTGATGTATTTCAATTGGCTGAGGTGATAGAGCGAGATCCGAGTCTAGCCTCACAGGTGATGCGTTATGCCCGGTCAGCGTTGTTTTCTTATCGAGGCGAATTAACGTGTGTAAAAGATGCTGTGAATATCGTGCTAGGTTTTGATCGTGTATCTCAGCTATCGATGGGTTTAGCGGCAGGAAAAGCTTTCAATATA
>NZ_LWGA01001346.1:0-864 GCF_001635235.1 Oleiphilus sp. HI0117
ACTTTATAGGACGTGCCGCCAGTTTTCTTAGCGAACTTGAAGGCGCTCGTGGTTGCACCTGAAACACGCCCTAAAAAGTTACTGATAGACTCTTCAGACACCCAAGGTTCAGTTTTTTCACTCTTGGAGCGAGAGTTTGCAGACTTTTTTTCATCTGACTTGGGCTTTTCAGAGTTTTTCTCGCTCATATGTCGTGCCACGCTATATCAGTGTCGAGTGTTACCGAATCAAGCTCTATTGCTAAAGAGCATTGGCTAAGGCATTCGCGCTAACTTGCTGTAAAGAAATAAAGTCTAATAAGACTTCAGCACTTTCCTCAACGATAAAGTCTGGTTCTTGTGCTTTGTCTGTTTCAATAGGCTTTTCATCTTCGCTGTCACGCCAGGCCTGAAGAGATTCAAATTCTGGCTTTTGTTCAAGTCGGCGGCGCTTGTTAAGTAAGTCCAAGCGTGCCTTGTCGAAGGCTTCGTCTTCGGTTTTTCGTTTTTGTTCGTTAATCGTTACTTTTTCTATACCGCGCTGAGATTCTAGTAATTCTATTTCTTCTAACAAAAGTACGTATTCAGGATGTTGTGTAATACGTGTGATATGGCTCTCGGCTAGTTTTTGGCTAAGCGGGCTCAAGGCGCCCACCTTGCTAAATTTGGCTGAAGCAATGGAGTCCCACTCAAGTGCGTGATCCAGGGCATCTTCACCTACTTTCGAAGTATCAATGGTGTCAGGTAAAATAATATCCGGGACAACGCCTTTGTGCTGGGTGCTAGCGCCAGAGATTCTATAAAACTTGGCTTGTGTTATTTTTAACTGGCCATGGTTAAGTGGGCGAACTGCTTGTACAGTCCCTTTGCCGAATGTTGGTGTACC
>NZ_LWGA01001347.1:0-971 GCF_001635235.1 Oleiphilus sp. HI0117
CTCTCGGATACAAGGACGCTCAAGCTAAGTCCAAGGAGCTTGAAAGTTTCTTTAACGCAGATATGAAAAACAGCTAACCAAATTTAACAACTCCTCTCTGAAAATGGTAAGCAATTGTATTTACAAGAAAATATTAATATTGCCAAAATTTAAATCTATTTTTGTGACTAGCAGTCAATTTTGATGTCTCTTTTCGAACATGTCTTTGTTATTATTCGCACCATAATAACGATAAGAAAAGAACGTTCTTACACATCAAACAATTAATGAGGATTAAGGAAACATTATGACATTTCGTCGAATTATACTTGCGCTAGTAATGCTGTCGACTGCTGCCACAGCTTCTGCACTTGAAAAGAAAAAGTTCTGTATGTACGACCCGGTTGGAAAAAACGGTCCTGCAATGACATTCTTCGCTGACTTGAAAGCAAAAGCTATTCCTTGGGGTCTAGATATCCATTTGGAAGCTTTTACCGATGAAAAAGTTGCCTCTAATGATTTTAAAGCCGGTATGTGTGATGGTGTATTTCTTACCTCTATATTGAGTAGCCCATACGTTCCATTTGGTGGTACCTTGGATGCAATTGGTGGCATCAACAACGAGAAGCAGCTTGGTATCGTTCTAAAGGCCTTGACTAACCCGAAAGTTGGCAAGCTACTTACGAATGGTAATTACGAGATGGTTGGTACTTTGCCTGTTGGTTCTGTTTACCTATTCGTAAGAGACAGAAATATTGACTCAGTTGAAGAATTTAGCGGCAAAAAGATCTCGGTTCTTAACGAAGATCCACAAAGTTTGAAGCTTGCTAACCTAGTTGGTGCGTCTCCGGTCGGCACTTCTTTGACCACTTTCTCGGGCCAGTTCAATAACGGTAATATCGACATTCTACCAATGGTCGCGCTTGGTTATAACGTATTTGAGTTATATCACGGTCTCGGCGAGAACGGCGGTATTATCGACGAAAAACTCC
>NZ_LWGA01001348.1:0-12709 GCF_001635235.1 Oleiphilus sp. HI0117
TTTAGATAGCGAATACATCGGACAAATTGAGATATACAACAACTTCAGTACGGTAGACTTACCTGACGGCATGCCTAAGTCGGTTTTATCTTTACTTAAAGCAGCTCGTGTCGCGAACAAGCCAATCAATCTGCGTAACTTCTCTATGAATGAAGTTGACGAAGGCTCTTTAAGGCCTAGCCCTAATAAGCGAAACACTAAGCCTCGCTCAAATCGACGTAGCGGAAGCAAGCCAGACCGTAAAGGAAAGGCTAATCGAAGCCGTGATAGAGATAGAAGCTAAGTAAATTGCAGACACAAAAAAACCGGACTTAGAGAAATCTAGTCCGGTTTTTTTGTGTCTAACAGCAGTTCTAGTTATTGCTAATTAATAACTTACTTACTGTTTTCAAGAATATAGTTAACTGTCGCAGCAATCTCGTCATCAGAGCAAGACATACATGTACCTTTAGGAGGCATCGCGTTTACACCAGAAATAGCATTAGCGATCAAAGCATCCACACCTTTTGCAGAACGATCAGCCCAAGTCGCTGCATCACCAAATTTCGGAGCGCCCATCGCACCAGTACCGTGACATGCTGCACATGAAGTGTCATAGATTTCTTTTGCGCTTTTAGGCCCTGACGCTACGGCTGCAGCAGCTGTACCACAGTCATCACCTTCAACACATACTTTACCGACCGGCTTCAATCGATCACGAATAGAGTCTTCATCCATTGCTGCATTAACAGAGAACACGACTGCCATAGTCATTACAGTTGATAGCAACACTTTGATTAGCTTATTCACTTAACACCTCATCTCTCATTTAATATTTATAGTGCACCTACTCTCATTTGATATTTATAGTACACCTATAATGTTGGCAGCATTATAGGGCATATTACAAACAACACAACCGTAGATATCTTCGAAAAAGCCCGGAAAAGTCGTTCTAAGGCAGCCAAATAAACCTATCTCACACCTTATTCCTAGATTAGGTCATATTTGTTAATTTTTTCTGCATTGTTCTTTGTTCAAAGCCCAATCCTTGACTACACTTGAACTTGAGTTTGAAAATATTCGCAAGAGCTGGTTTCTGTCCCAAGTTATAAAAAGGATGAAGAGCCCTTCAAATAGGTAATTCAAACAGCAATATGAGCCTCTCAGGTAACCCCTATAAAGTTATTACAGAGTACTCATTGAATAGTAAATTAAAATGGAAAAGGTTAGATAATGTCAGAAACACTTTCAGGAACCGTTAAATGGTTCAATGAATCAAAAGGCTTTGGTTTTATTCAGCGTGAGAATGGACCAGACTTGTTTGTTCACTTCAGCAATATTCAAGGCGACGGTTTTAAAACTTTGGCAGAAGGCCAAGCAGTTACATTTACAGAAGGCTCTGGCCAGAAGGGCCCTCAGGCTGAAAATGTAAACCCTGCATAGTAAGAATTCCTCATTCAACCCCGTTCCGGGGTTGAATTTTTCCTCTCTCACAAGCCTCACACTCAGTCAGCTAAACTCCTCAAATAAGCGACCTCTAGCGAAACCAACGTTTACCATTTCGAAAAGCTCTATTCAATTCAAACAGTCCACGATTGAAGTGCACTCGACACTTTTGTAACAGCGTATACTCTATGATTCGACGCTGATATAGGTGCAGGCTGACATGCCCCCAAACTACCCACCAGCGAACCGGATTCATTCCTTTACCTGACTTACCCGTGTCTTTATTCAAAAGCATTACATTCAATTGAACATCTGGCTTTTTAGGGTGATCGAGCACTAGACCAGTACCTTTAAAGCCCATTTTCTTGTATCGATAGACCCAATCATCGAGACTCGAAACCATTACGTACTTCTTACCCGCCGACAAGCCTTCACGGTACATATTTTCAAACACACCATGCAGAACGTCGGTGTCCTGATAGTACTTTTCAATACATATCGCGGTAATTTCCATAAGCTCTTCATATTGAGGCAGCTTTGCAAAAAGGCTCTTTGGTAATAACTGGTCAAGCTCAAATGGCTTCTCACCTCGCTCACCAAATACCAGCAAAGCACTACCGATTACGCGCTCATTATGAAAAGCAATCAATATCCGACCATAAGCATCCTGCTGCATAGCAAAGCGTGCAATAGGGTCATCTTTGTTACACATCCCCATACTCGCGTATGACTTGCGACGCAATTTCAAGACGGCTTCGTACTCCGCCTGAGTTTCAACAAAACGATACTGAACCAGCTCTTGAATATGCTGGGCATTCATACCCGCTCGACTAATGTCTCGCGGCGTCTTCTGTGCAAAATGGAAGCAATGCTGAGCCAGCTCGTCTTCTGCCAAATACGAAAGTGAGGGCGTTTCAATAAAGCATCTAATTTTATTCTGATCCGTTAACGAAACGTTGGACACCTTACCGACGACATTCTGAAGCTCTTGAATCGAACCCAAGCTATACTTCAGCTCCATACCTTCAAACAAGGTAAACTCTGTGTGAATCCCGCTTGCATAGAAGCCATTGCGAGACAAACTCTCCACCTCAAAATAGGCGTTTTGTTTGTAGACAAAAGGGTGAACCATTTGTCCTTTTAGGCTTTGTTCGGCACTTAAGTGGATAGGATGGAAACGGTCGTGCTTACTGCTCTGTTCGTGCTCAATGACCGCCGCAATTTTTACCTGCCCCTGCCTGATGGGCTGCCGGTCTATAATAAGCCCTTTAATCAGGTACTCGTGGTGTATCAAGGGGCTTACTAATACTTCTATTTTCCCTCCCACTTTCAGAACATCAGCATGCTCTTTTGAAACCGAGATAGCAAAGCCCAAACTTGAGAAGTCTGTGAGGGAAACCGAGAGGCTTTTATGCTCCAGACGAATCATCGCCTGGAAACCGTGCTTCCCGCTTAAAGATTGCCGAGCGATACGTCTATCTTCTCGGCTTATGAACTGGGTCTTAAATTCCATTATGGAAGTTACTCTAATTAATTGACAGCCTACAGCTATTTATTGAATTTATTATTTAATGACTGCCCGCATTCTGTACAATTTTTCCTACAATAACAACTCTCGCAAGTCACCTAGCACCTGTGACAATAAAGTTGTGAAACGCGCAGCATCGGCTCCGTTAACTGCTCGATGATCATAAGATAAAGACAGTGGCAACATTAAGCGTGGTTTGAAGGCTTCACCGCCATCCCAAACCGGTTTCATTTGCGCTTTCGATACCCCTAAGATCGCCACTTCCGGTGTATTTACAATTGGTGTAAAGGCGGTACCGCCCACACCACCTAAACTAGAAATAGTAAAACATGCCCCCTGCATATCCGCTGGCGACAACTTTCTGTCTTTCGCTTTGGCTGCCAAAGACTGGCATTCCTGGGCAATATCCCAAAGGCTTTTTTGGTCGACATTGCGAATAACCGGAACAACCAAGCCAGCAGGCGTATCTACTGCCAAGCCGATGTGTATATATTTCTTACGTACAATTTTCTCGTTTTTTATATCGAGTGAAACATTGAACTGCGGTAGCTGCTGCAAAGCATAAGCGCACGCTTTTATAATGAAGGCTACCGGTGTCAGCTTTACGCCGCGACTCTCAGCCTGTGCTTTGTGGCCTTTTCGAAAAGCCTCAAGGTCTGTAATGTCCGCCTCATCAAACTGCGTAACATGCGGAACCGTTAGCCAACTGGCCTGCATATTCTTAGCAGTAAGGCGCTGAAGTTTATCCATCTGCTGGATTTCAACTTCTCCAAATATTGAGAAGTCAGGCAAAGCAATTTCAGGAAGACCTAGCCCCCCTTGGTTACCACTTTGCGCAGCCTGGACCTGAGACTTTATATATTTCCTTAAGTCCTCTTTCAGAATTCTACTTCGAGGCCCGGAACCCTTTACTCGAGACAACTCAACTCCATGCTCTCTCGCAAATTTACGAACTGCAGGACCTGCATGAACCTTGCTTCCTGAAATCTGAGGCAGCACCGCAGGCGCATCATCCTCACTTACGATTGTCTCTTCCCGGGCATCAGTGTCATGCTCAGGTTTGGGCTTATTTTCATTGCTAGGCTTGCTGATTTCTTCGTTAGCATTCGCTGCTGATGAACCACCTTCAACCTTGAGCTCTGCAATAATATCACCTTTGGAAACCTTGTCTCCAACTTTGATATTAAGCGTTTGCAAAATACCCGACTCAGAGCAAGGTATCTCCATGGTTGCTTTATCAGACTCCAGCACAATCATCGCCTGATCACACTCTAAGGCATCACCTACTTCAACCAAGACCTCAATGACTTCAACCGATTCACTTCCGCCTAAATCCGGTACAGCTACCTGAACAAGCTCACTTTGCGGTGTTTCGCCCGGACTCTTCTCTTCCGAAGCTGATTCCTCAAGCTGAGCGTTCCCCTCAGAGGGTTCCATCACCAGTACCAAGGAACCTTCACTGACTTTGTCTCCTACTGTCAAAGAAACTGATTCAACCTTCCCCGCACATGGACTGGGTACCTCAACGGTCGCCTTATCCGATTCCAATACAATAAGTGAGCTGTCGACCTCAATTTCATCACCAGGAGATACACAGACCTCTACAACCTCTACTTCGCCCTCAACTCCGACATTGGGGACTTTGACTTCTATCGAATTCATCATCGTCTCCTGGTTATCGTTGAGTTGGACTTAGACAATTTCGGTCAATACCGAATTTGCGCATCGCATCTAGCACTACCTTCGCTTCAACCTTCCCTTCTTCAGAAAGTGCACTCAAAGCCGCCACCACGACATAGTGTCGATCAATTTCAAAAAACTGTCTTAATTTCTGCCGAGTATCACTCCGGCCAAAACCATCAGTCCCCAGAACCGTATAGCGCTTCGGTAAGTATGCTCGAATCTGCTCGCCATAAAGGCGGATATAGTCAGTCGATGCCACCACTGGTCCTTCACGTTCACCCAAGCAAGTTTCGACATAGCTTACTTTTTTCTTTTTATCCGGGTTCAACATATTCCAACGAACGGTCTTCATGCCATCTCGCGCCAATTCATTAAAACTAGTGACACTCCAAATATCACTTGCGATGTTATATTCATCACGCAAGATTTCGGCAGCAACTCTAACTTCATTTAATATGGCACCACTACCCATTAACTGAACGCTGAGTTTCTTTCCTCGCCCCTTAGGTTTAAGGGTATCGAATAAGTACATCCCTCTCAGGATTCCCTCTTCGGAGTCTTTGACCAAAGCAGGCTGTTTATAGTTTTCATTCATAATACTCAAATAGTAATAAACGTCTTCATTCTCCTGATACATACGACGTAAACCATCTTGAATAATCACCGCTAATTCACAGGCATAGGCGGGGTCATAAGCGATACAGTTCGGTATCGTTCCTGCCATAATATGACTATGTCCATCTTGATGCTGCAGCCCTTCTCCGTTGAGCGTTGTTCGACCTGCAGTTCCACCAACAAGAAAGCCGCGAGAACGCATATCGCCCGCCGCCCACGCTAAGTCCCCAACACGTTGAAACCCAAACATTGAGTAGTAAATATAGAACGGTATGAGCGGGTAATCATGAGTGCTATATGAGGTTGCGCAGGCCATCCATGCAGCCATTGCACCCGCTTCATTAATCCCCTCTTCCAGAATCTGTCCACCTTGATCTTCACGATAGTACATCACCTGATCACTATCATTCGGCACGTATTTTTGACCTTCAGAGGTATAGATGCCAAGTTGACGAAACATTCCCTCCATACCAAAGGTTCTCGCTTCATCCGGCACGATTGGCACGACGCGCTTACCGATACGCTTGTCCTTAGTTAAGGACGAAAGCATTCTAACAAAGGCCATGGTAGTTGAGATTTCTCTCTCACCACTGCCCTCTAGTTGATTCTTGAAAAAACTCAAGTCAGGCGTCACCAAAGGCTGACTCTGGGCACGCCGTTTTGGATAGAATCCACCTAGTTCCTCTCGGCGTTTTTTCATATAGACAGCTTCAGGGCTGTCTGCTGATGGCTGATAGTAAGGGATTGATTCTATATCGTCATCGCTGACAGGCACCCCAAACCGGTCACGGAATGCCTTAAGTGTTTCGACATCAAGTTTCTTCAGCGAGTGAGTACTGTTTGTTCCTTCACCAACCTTACCAAAGCCATAACCTTTGATCGTGTGCGCCAGAATAACGGTCGGCTGACCTTTATGATTAACCGCCTTATGATACGCAGCATAAACCTTGTAAGGATCATGCCCGCCACGATTAAGTTGCTCAATATCCCGATCACTCAATTGCTCAGCTAACTTGGCAAGCTCCGGATAGCGACCAAAGAAGTGCTTCCTCGTATAAGCCGCACCATTTGACTTAAAGTTTTGCATCTCGCCATCAACCACTTCATCCATCGCGCGCTGCATCGAGCCATCAGTATCTTGATCAAACAGAGGGTCCCACATCCGTCCCCAAATAACCTTGATAACATTCCACCCTGCGCCGCGGAATACCCCTTCAAGTTCTTGAATAATTTTACCGTTTCCTCTAACAGGCCCATCCAACCTTTGAAGGTTACAGTTCACGACAAATATCAGGTTATCGAGTTTTTCTCGCCCTGCTAGAGCTATGGAGCCAAGCGTCTCAGGCTCATCTGTCTCGCCATCGCCTACAAAGCACCAGACTTTTCGATTGCTTTTATCAGTAAGCTCTCGACTATGTAAGTACTTCATCACATGCGCTTGATAGATGGCTTGTAAGGGCCCTAAGCCCATAGATACCGTTGGGAACTGCCAATAATCAGGCATTAACCAGGGGTGAGGATATGATGGCAAACCATTTCCATCTACTTCATTTCGATAATTATCCATTTGCTCTCTAGAAAGCCGCCCCTCGATAAAGGAACGAGCATAGATACCTGGCGAAGTATGCCCTTGAATATATATAAGATCCGCTTCGCGCTTATCATTTCCCGCGTGAAAGAAGTGATTAAAGCCAACATCGTAAAGTGTCGCACTCGAAGAAAACGAGGATATATGTCCACCTAGTTCCCCCGGCCGTTTATTTGCCCTGAGTACCATCGCCATTGCATTCCAGCGAATAAGAGAGCGAATCCTACGTTCCATAAACAAATCGCCGGGCATCCGAGCTTCTTGGTCAGTAGGAATTGAGTTGCAATACGGCGTCGTCACTGAATATGGTAACTCACCACCTAACTTGCGAGCCTTCTCAGATAGTAAAGCAAGCAAATACTCCGCTCGCTCCATACCTTCATTATCGATTACAGACTGAATAGCTTCTAACCATTCCGAGGTTTCAATTGGATCAGAATCATCCAACATAGAGCACTCCTTAGGACACTAAATATTATTATTCTCTAAGAAAGCCAATCCTGGCACGCGAATCACCGCCAAAAATAAGCCGTCTTTACACATGACTCTAAGTTTAGACCCTCATTAGCAATAGCGTTAATTGAGTTTAGTAAAATAAACAACAAGCATAACGTGAATAATATTCACATTATTAAATGTACATATAGGACTTAAAACTGTATTATTTGTAACCAGCCGCAATTGATCTGCAGCGATATGTTCGAATGGAATATTTTTTTAGCTTTACTATGTTGTGTGTCTTGTTGAAATGAAAGCTCCGCTTATTCTTAGTATTTCTCTGCCCTTAATGTTGATAGCAAGTAAGTCACTTGCTTCGCAGCCAATTAATTCTCAAGAAAAGAGCACTATTGCCACTTATCAATCTTTGGCAATGAGCGAGTCAGACATGGACGACGTCTCTGCCATTGCCGGCATCTCTGTTTTGGACATATACGGCTCGCCTGCTGCAGGCTTAACCGTCGATAGCGAAGATGACGAAGCAACGAACTCTAACGGGAAAAATTCATACAATGAAGCAGAAGATACACAAGATTTTGCATCCCACGAGCTGAAGAAAATTGAAGACGGTGGACTGGCTACCACTCAAGCTAGTAATGATATAGCTTCGCCAACTGAAACATTAACTATTGAAGATAATTCAGTTGTCAGCGGTGCCGCACAAAGCTTTACCACCACCAGTGAAATAAATTATAAACCGAAGAATTTTCAGCATGAAATGAAGCAACTAAGTGGTGACTCAATTTCTATTTCACGTAACCTTCATGTAGACCTACTAAAAATAGAAAATCTTAGTGGCGATCATTATGACGAAAGCCGCTCCGCGGGCAGTATTTACCTATCCGACTGGACTTCTCGAGGTAACACAATCCTAACGCCTCGTTAGAAACCACCTTACCAGGCAGCGACCGTATTTCTTAGTATTTGCATCTGCCCTTCAATCTGCGCTTTAGAGTTAACAGCTCTGCGCCAGACAATCATCCCTTGAAGCTGGCAGAGCACAAATGCAGTCATATCCTCACTTCTCATTGTAGCTGGCTGCTCTCTTTGTATTTCATTTATTGCATTAAAAATAGCATCACGAAGATCATCGACCAGCAGCTTTAGAACCGACCTCACATCGGCGTCTTTTGAAATCTGGCTTAAGCCAGTATTCTGCATCATACATCCTAACGAACCCGCTTCAGACTGAAGCTGCTCCAAAAGCAAAACAAAATAATCATCTAAACGCTGCCTTGCAGGCTTATCACTCTTAAGCGGCGCTAACAAATAAGCTAGAACAGTCTTCCTATAATGCATTAAGACCTTTATGAATATTTCTTTCTTATCACCAAAGGTATTGTAGACACTAAAGCGGTTAATCCCAAGCTCATCTACCAAGTCTTGCATAGACGTTGCTTCATAACCCTTAAGCCAGAAAAGCTTCATTGCTTTATGCAACACTCTATCCGCATCAAATGCTAACTTACGACCCATATGCCTTTCTCAATGAATGTACTAATAAAAACTAATTATAGATTATTCTTGACCGGTCGTTTAGAAAAAAATACCATTCTAAACGATCAGTTAGAAAAATTACTAAATCCCGACCAATAACGAATAAGGAAAAACCCTATGAAAATATATGAGATGAGAATCGCACCGAACCCGCGCAGAGTCCGAATTTTCTTAGCTGAAAAAGGGATTACGGACATAGAGTTCATTGAGATCGACCTTCAAAAAGGAGAAAACCTAAACTCAGAATTCAAACAAAAAAATCCATTGGCTAAAGTTCCGGTTCTAGAGCTCGATAATGGCCAAACAATTTCTGAGTCCGTCGCCATCTGTCGATACTTTGAAGAGCTATATCCAGAGAAGCCTCTAATGGGTGAAACTGCTTTCGAAAAGGCTCAAATAGAAATGTGGCAACGTTGGGCGGAGTTTTACTTTCTGATGCCAACAGGTATGTGCTTTCAACACTCAAGCGGCTACTTTAAAGACAGAATGAATCCAATTAAGGAATGGGGAGCCGAGTGTGCCACTCATGTTAGAAAATTTATGACACACCTGAATAAGCATTTAGAGCACAATACATTTCTTGCCGGTGACACATTCAGCATTGCTGATATTACCGCACTCTGCACAATGGACTTTAATCGAGTGAATCAGATATCTATAGACAAAGAACAAGTTCACCTTCTGCGCTGGTATAAAGAAGTTTCCTCTCGCCCATCGGCTAAAGCCTAGGTACATATATGATTGATCTATATACATCACCAACCCCTAACGGACACAAGATTAGCATTGCGTTAGAGGAAATGAATATTCCTTACAAAGTAATCACTGTTGACCTATCTAAGGGTGAACAAAAAACGCCCGAGTATATCGCTATTAACCCGAATGGGCGAATACCGGCGATTATTGATCACGACAACGAAGGTTTTACTCTTTTCGAATCGGGGGCCATCCTGATCTACCTAGCCGAAAAGTCGGGAAATTTTTACGCACATACACCTAACGAGCGCGCGCTTATAAATCAGTGGCTAATGTTCCAAATGGGCGGAATTGGTCCAATGATGGGGCAAGCAAATGTTTTCTTTCGCTACTTTCCAGAAAAAATCCCCGCAGCTATTGACCGTTATCATAACGAGGTAAAGCGTTTGTTTGGAGTACTTGACTCTCACTTAAGTGAACATGAGTACCTGGTAAACAATTACAGCATTGCAGATATCGCAAACTGGGCTTGGGTTCGAACCCACAACTGGTCGGGTGTTGAAATCGATAGCTATCCAAACTTGGAAAGGTGGGTAAAAGCAATATACGAACGGCCGGCAGCATTAAGAGCCATTGATACGCCAAAGCGCCCTCGCTCAGAAAAAGTCGTTGCTAGTGGGCAAAAGATAATCGTTACCTGACAGACAGCGCTAATCAATTAAAAAGCGGGGAGCAGTGTGCTTCCTTGCGCACTACTCCCCGCTACCCAAGCTGAAGTCTTGCTGACCTCTTGGTAGGTTGATAAACCCTCATCACAGATGCTCATCCTTGAGCCCTACCCGCTTGTTCACGAAGTTAACAGCCAAATGCCACTGAAAGAATAATAATACTCGCTAAGCAGCATCCCTCGACTCCTCATGATAGATAAGGCTAGTTCGCTAGCATAAACTCTTCCGCGGCGTATCCCTTGCGTAAGGCAAAGCTAAATCCCTTTACTGCGTGAAGAACGTCTTATCTGGAACTAATGTTATAAGCAATTTTTGGGTGTGAATAGTTGTAGCTACAACCTTTTCAAAAAAATAGTCTAGTGATACTGAAATAACTTGGCCAGTACGCGGAAGGCCTTATCATTTGGAACAGAGCATATACTGAGCTTGTTATATATCGCCAATTTCTTTTTATTAATAGCTTGCTGGGAGATTCCCTTCATTTCAGATAATTGATTAACATCGTAAATTAACAGTTCTCTAGCAAGCTCCTGATCAGAGGAGCTGAGCTGTGCAAAAGGACTATCCCCCTCAATAAACGTATCCCCCTGGGCTGCGGATATAATCGCACTCCAACAAGGAGCGAAGCCCTTATTTTTATCCAAAACGGCATAACACCCCAGGCGCATCATTTTTGCTGCGCTCAAGTTATAAGAGTTTGGACTGGTTAGGATAATCACCTGGCCTTTGAACTGTCTACCGAGCCAGCCAACCAAAGCCCAATAATCAACCCCTGGGATTCCTGCATCGACGAGAAGAATGCTCTCGCTTCCCGCTAATAGAAGCTGCTGTTCAAGCTCAGGAGATATTTGGTTGAACGTCTCAAATTCGCACCCCAGCAATACATCTAGAGATATTCTTAGCGTATCGAGCAAGACCTGATCGGTAGAGATTACCTTAACGTGCACCTTCACTCCTAACAAACCAGACAAAGCGAATAGGTTTCGTCATAACTAATTTCTGCTCGTAGATTTGACGCCTTCGCCAACATGAAAAACTCTAGTTTTAAGCAAGCTAATTCTGCACCACGCTCAACACTTGATAGTAAGGGGTTAAAGTAATCGTTATATGTAAATCGCCCTCCAAGATCAAAGTGAATACACTCTCTTTGAGGCTGAACCATGTCTTTAATGTCATAACCTAAAATGGAGTAATAATCTTTAAGGGTCGCAAGCATCAACACCATTGCAGCCTCATTACTTTCAATATTGCGATCAAATCGTTTTTCGCTCTTGATACCGAACTGACGCAGCAACTTAGACAAACGAAAATTACTATTCATCGCTGTCTCAACTTCTCTAGCATAAACTCTTTTAACTGCCGCTATTATTCTCTGGCTTAGAAAACGCTTGAATTGCTCGCTATCCCGAATACATACCTCGTCCATATAACGCTTGGAGTGCAGCCAACCTCGCTCACATACAGCCAAATACTCTGCTGGAAATAACACCAATTGTTCTCGATGCTGTTTGCTTAATTGCGCTTTTTCAATCCCCTTTTTCAGAACAGCCAAGCGGTCATCTATAACCTGCTGAATACAGCTATTCTCACTCAAAAGCTCCTCACAGGCTTTACTCAATAAGCAGCTCAACACAGCATCCAGCTCCAGATTTTTTGGAGTCTTTGATAAGAGTTCACCGCTATCGATAAAGCTACTAGTCGAAACAACCTTGATATGAGGCCAACGCTGATCAGCTTCGTTTAAAAATGAATATGCCGAAAAGCTGGCGCTCTCCTCATCCATCACAACCAGAAAATAATCAGCGGGTTTATGTTCCAAAAAGGAAATAGCTGATTGAATAGAGTTTGCACTTTGTATACGCAGGCCTTTAAATTTAGCTACACGTCGCGCAGAAGAACATGCTAAAGAATCATCACTAACAAACAAGAAGGCTTTGTCTAATTGCAAGCGGGTCGAATTCCATGTCATCACTTAAATCCTTTTATGATCACTGACTACTAACCGAACAAACTTATCACAGGTGCCGAGACAAGAAAGCCCGACCATATAATTAAAGGGTCACGGGTCACATTCACCTTATAAGCATATTCCATCGGAATCCAGACCGAAGGTCAACCACTATTTACATTGCTATTTGAATTAAACCTTCTACCAACAAAATATAGAATAGGTATATTACCCACAGCCCAAACAAAAAAAGCAGGCTAAGCCTGCTTTTTCTTAAACAAAATGGGAAAACCTAAAGAGTTAACGCGTACCGTAAACCACCATAGTTTTACCCTTAACCTGAACTAATCCCTGATCCTCAAGGGTCTTGAGTACACGTCCAACCATTTCACGAGAACAGCCAACTATTCGCCCTATTTCTTGACGCGTAATCTTAATTTGCATGCCGTCTGGATGAGTCATCGCATCAGGTTCTTTACATAAATCCAGTAAAGTGCGTG